>CAZKKP010000151.1:0-8448 GCA_964553295.1 uncultured Thermoanaerobaculia bacterium
GGCTGCGCCTGGAGCTCCACGCCGGCCGCCGCGGGCAGATCGCCTCGGAGGAGCTGGAACTCGAGCTCGAGCCCGGCAGCCGGTGGCGGCTCACCGTGCACATGGACAGCCGACGGGCCACACCCCGATTCGCGCTCGAGCCGGACGACGCCGTCTCCTGACGCCTAGCGCAGCGGTCGGATCCTGACCTCGATCTCGCCCTCGTCCGCGAGGAGCTCGGCGAGCCGGGCGGGGTCCGTCTCGCCGTAGTGGTAGGGGTAGAGCACCCGAGGACGGAAGGCACGGGCCGCGTCGGCGACCATTTCCGGCGTCATCGTGTAGGGCAGATTCATCGGCAGGAAGGCGACGTCGACCTCGGAGAGGGTCTTCATCTCCGGAGTGTTCTCGGTGTCCCCGGCGATGTAGACCCGGACCCCCGCGAAATCGACGACGTATCCGTTGTCCCGTCCCTTCGGGTGAAAGGGCTCGCCGCTATCGCGCCGGTGGACGAGGTTGTACGCGGGCACCGCGACGATCGAAAGCCCCACGACCTCGACGGCCTCGCCGTTGGCCACGGTCCGGCATCCCTCGACCTGCTCGCAGGCCTCCGCGTTGCCGATCACCACCGTGTCCTCGCGCCGGATCTCGTTGATCGCCGCCGGGTCGAGATGATCGCGGTGGGCGTGGGTAATCAGGATCAGGTCGGCGTCGGGAAGCGCCCCGTAGTCCGCCAACCTCGACCAGGGATCGACGTGGACCACCCGGCCACCGTGCTCGAGCAGCAGCGTGCCATGGCCGACGAATGTGATGACCAGATCGCCTGCGGCAGTCGAAAACGCGTCTGAAGGCAACCTCTCGGCCGTGATCGCCAGAGTGGGGGCGACGAGGAGCGCGACCCCGACCATGAAGAGAACCCGTTCCATGGTGACCTCCGAGGTCATCAGTCTAACGGAACCGGCGGCGGGCGGCGGGAATCGGGCTGGGGGGTCAGGGGACAGGGGTCAGGGGTCAGGGGACCCTGCCGCTGTCGCTGCCGCTGCCCACCTCACCGGCTCCACCAACCGAGAATCCCCCACTCAAACTGACAGGCTGAGAACAGGCGGTGCTCGATCTTGTTCCACTTGCTGGTCCCCGGCGGGAAGTGGCACACGGAAATCGGGAAACCAAGCTCGTTGGCCAGCTTCTGCATCTCGGTCTTCCATAGCCTGACGCGATATCCATTCCTGCCACCACCATCGGCGGTAATCAGCAGCCTGGTCGCCTCAGGGTGCCTCCCCTGACCCATCGAGATCCACCATCGTCGGATGCTCTCCACAGCGAAGCTCGCCGTGTCATGGTCCGTCCCGACGCTGACCCAGCCGGCGTTGTCCACCCGGTCGTACACCCCGTACGGGTTCGCCCGTCCAAGCTCAGGGATGATGAAGTCATGGACGCGCACCTGCTCCGGGTCACCCTTGGGCCGAAGCTCGCGGCCACCATTCTCGAATGGTCCAACCAGCTCCTTCTTCTTGGTGTCCACTGAGATCACCGGAGCCCCGGCCTCCAGGAACTCCTGCGCTGTGGCGTCGACGTGTTCGAACTGCGCGTTGCGGTCCGGATGCTCCGAGCCTTCGAGGACTTTCTGGTTGCCTTGCAGGCTGTACCCAAGCTCCTTAAGGAACTCCGCCACCATCCGATGGCTTGTGGCGTGCCCCATCTTCTTCAGCTCGTCCGCCAAACGGCGCACACTCTTGCATGTCCATCGCAACGGTGACTCCGGATCCCCGCGCGTCACGGGCTCAACCAAACGATCCAGATCGCCGAGCAATGTCGGGTCCTTCGCCACCGCCCGCTTCCGTCCACCCCCTGGCTTGCGAATTCGCCCTGTTGTCACCGGGCCGTGCTCGCGCATGTGCCGTATCTCCGCCACCCCCGCACTAATGGACTGGCGAGACACGCCCGTGGCTCGTGACACCAACGCCACGCCGCCATACCCGATCGCCTCGGCCTCTGCCGCTACCACGAGCCGCCGCATGCGCTCATCGACAAGCCGTCCCAAGGCCTCAAACCGCCGCTTAGTCAAGTCGAACTCGTCCATGCCTCCGACTATTCGCCGCGAGGCACCCAAATCCAATAGTTATTTCGTGACGCTTTCTAACTGTTCGCCGGACGGGTCGATAACGTCGACAGGGGGCTTGCGAAGGCGACCGCAGTCGGGCCGACGGCGCCGTGATCGCGTTCTGATTCGACTATCCCTCCAGAACGTCGAAACTTGCAGCCTGACACCGTTGTCAGAAAGGCCTCAGCCTGGTATGCCGGGATGACGATCGAAAGCCTCATAACGGCCGCAACTCCGCACAGATCAACATGCCCAAGGGGCCTTTCAGGCGGCGCTCCATAGCCCGCACGCGCTCGGCAAACCGCCACCCGAAGACGCTGCAGAATGGTGCCAGACCCCATTCCCGGAAACACCGGGTGACGACGAAACCCGACTGGCCCACCAGGCTACGCAGCCGCGAACGAGTGAGCTTGTGCACGTGCTGATGCCCCTTCATCCTTGGCGCCAGGCGCAACACATCCATCAGCCACTCCACGATCGGCCATGCGCTGTGGTAGTCCGGCGTCGTCAGCAGCAATCGCCCCGAGGGCTTGAGGAGCGGCTTCAGCGAGGCCAGAAGCTGCATCGTCTGCTGCTCGTAGAGGTGCTCGATGACTTCGAACAGGTAGATGGCATCGAACGTGCCCGGGGAGAAGTCGAACTCGTGCACAAGACCGAGACGAAACGTGAGATTCGGCCTTTGAAACCGCCCCTGCGCGAACTCGATGGCGGCGGCGTTGCCGTCGATGGCGTGGACCATCCCCGCGGTCCGGGCGAGGAAATCCGCGACGACACCCGAGCCGCAGCCGAGATCCAGGACCGTCATCGTCGGCTCGGGAAGTCCCAGCAAATCTATCAGTTCCAGCTTGCTCTGGTGCCAGAACCGCTGCACCACGAATCCGCGATGAAGGGCGTCGAACTGGTATCCCCCGGGAATCTCGACAGCGTCTCCGGTCCTGACCGGCACCGTGGTCATGGGCACAGTGTGAACGATCGCATCACCCGTGGAAAGCGGTGTCACCGGATGACTGCCAGCACCGCTCGAATCTCGCCGGAAAACGCCTTGACTTCTTCGACTTCAACTCGTTGATAGGCCTCCCGCACAGTCGCCAGATCCTGATCCGCGCGAGCCGCCTGCAGAAAGATGGCGAGCGGCCTTTCTCCCTTTGCCGGCAGGCTGCGCAACGGGTCGCGGACTTCCCCGACGCGCAGACCCCAGATAAACGGCAAGAGTTCACCGAAACGCGACGAGTAGCGAACTTGCCAGTCTGGTCTATGGGTGGTCACGAGGTAGAAATCGTAGTCAGGACCCAGCTCCCGCATGCGCCGCCCGATCGCCACCATCTCCATCATCGGATAGTGCGATGTCGCACCGGTCTCGTATCTTAGGTACCGAATGAAGTTGTGCTGACTGCTGACGATGGCGCCCAGCGTCACAATCGCCAGCGCCACCAGGGAAACGGCTCTGCTTCGTCGTGAGCGGATCCATGCCAGGATCGAATCCAGAGCCAGCGCCATAAGGAGTGCCGCGATCGGAGCCGTGGGCAGCAGCCGCGTGTACCAGGGCGGCGATCCGGCCCAGGCACCGCAGGTCACGAGCGTCACCCCCAGGAAAACCAGCAGCAAGGTGCTCGCCGAGAAGACCTCGAACACGATCACCACCAGTCCCACCGAAAAGAGCACGGACTCCAGGGAGTTGAACGCCGGCGAGAGGCTACCCTGGGTGCTCATGTCGTATCCGTTGAAGAACCACGAAAAGCTCCTCAGAAGTGGCTCGCCGAACGACTCCACAAGCGGCCCAGTCCGCCAGCCCTCCGCGGCGTTCAACACCGTCATCGACTCGTTGACCCGCGGCAGCGCCAACATGGGGGCCCGAAACCACGTCGGAAGGACCGGGGACATGACCACGAGGAACGCCACAGCGAGCATCACGGGCCCGAGCCAGTGGCGGCGCGCGCGCCCGAAGTGCACAAGCGTCACCAGGACGGCAAACCCGTACACGGCAACCGGTCCGACACGGGCCACCGGCCAGAGCAGGAAGGTGAAGCCAGACATCAACCCACACAGCGTCCACAGACGCCAGCTCCCGGACTTCAGCGCCGCCGCGACCAGCGCCAGCACCCACAGCGCCGCCACCGCCGACACGCCGTTTGACGGCAGCCGGGCGAAATGGAAGAAGGCGAGGTTTCCCGCCGTCAAGATGCCGGCAAGCATACCGGCGACACGACCGCGGAGCACCGTTCCGAGAACGTAGACCGCGACGACGCCGGACAGGCAGAAGACCGCGTTTCCGAGGCGGAACCCCAACTCGGTCCGGCCCGCAATCACGGTGCCCAGCATCTCAGGTAACGTTCCGATCACCGGAACCGGAACAAAACCGTTGTCCCAGATGCTGCGACAAAGACCATCCAGGACATCCAGCCCGCTCAGCACGTAAAGCGTGAAATCGAAGTGGCAGTTGGCCGGGACATCACGAAGCCGGTATCCGACAGTCACGAGGCCAACCAGAAGAGGCACGACGAGGTAGGGCAGGTGACCCGACACGCTCTTCCAGTAGGTCCTCGGATTGCCGGCGCAGACAGCCAACACGATCACAATCAAGGCCGTCCACAGTCCAACCCGATCCGCGTAGTGGATTTCTCGATAGCCCCAGAAGAACACGAGCGCGCTGCCCGCCACACCAATCCCAGCCAGCCACAACGCCAATCGCCACGGCCCCACGATCCCCGAAGCGCAAAGCCAGTCAGCCCCGGCAGAGCGAGGCCGTGCCAGTCGGCAAACCACACCCGCCAGCAGGGCGCCGAGCACGTAGGGGGCCAGCCACCCCAGGCCAACCTCGCTCCGCATTAGATGATCCCCGTATCCGGCGAGGGCGATCCCAGAAAGCACCAGGGTCACCGCCAGCCGTGCGTCGATGCGGCATCCAGTCGGGCTTGACCCTGGCACCCCTTGCGCGGTTCCCATGCCATCGTGCTGACGCCTGCACTGGCGACCCACCCTTGAGATCAGCAGCCCGGACGCGGCCGCTCCACCCAGAATCCAGAGGGAGAATCGGACCCACGGAAATGGCGGCGCTCTCTCCAGCGCCTGCCGCCAGTCGGGCCATACCTGGTCTTCGACGTGGTCGTAGGCAATCAGATAGAGTTGCTGCGCAGGCATGAAAACGGCCGACGTGGGCCCATGGACGACCTGGAAGGAGTCCTGGGACACTCCCTTGCGGAAGCGGCGAATGAAGTGGTCTCCCTCACTCACCACGACATCGCCCGCGTCGAGCAGTGACACGAACAGTGGGTGATGTAGTTCGAGGCTCTCCCTGTGTGCGAACGACAGCGGTGACTCCTGGATCGAGAACACCTGGCATCCCTGGTCGTACCTGAGGACCAAGCCGTTCGCATCGAGAAGCCAGCGTACGGCGGTGAAACCCCTCAACTCGCCTTCTTCTACTGGCAACACCACCTCGTTGGCAACATCGTCCCCGGCAGGAAGGTGAAAGAGCCTGAAGAGACCCTCATCGTGTCGATGAAAGAGCATGAGCAGTGAACCGTCCGCGAGCCCGATCGCGGCGCTGGCAAAAAGGTCCTGGACGGGTGGCGGGATCTGGCGGCGAAGCTCGCCGCTGCCATCGAACTCCAGTACACCTGCCTGACCCGCGGCCACCAGCATCCCGCCGTCGTTGGTGACCCGCACCGCCCGCCTCTGGTCTCGCACAGGCAACTCGAGCCTGGCGAGCACCGTCCCGTCGGATTTCACACGCAGCACCTGCCCGCGGGTCGGATCGGACACCAACAACTCATCTGGACCGCTCACCGTCAAGTCCAGGCGGCGCCCGAGCCCGACCAACCGCCTGATAGGCGTCCCGGCCCGGTCGCACACGACAATCTCCCCGGCCGCTGCGGCATCGGGACCGAGGCGAATCTCTGACGGGCGCTCTCCTCCCGCGACCGCGTTCGATGCCAACAGGACGAGAACCACCAGCAGCGGGATGAGGAGGCTCTTACCCAGGATCAGGGGCATCTTCCGTGCAGCCGAGGATCGCAACCAGTCACGAATCGCACGGCGCACACCGGATTCTAAACACGCCTTCCCCACGGCCGCCATGATACTTGCCTGTGGACCGTTCAGAACCGACGCCCACACCGTGGACCTGACCGGCGGCGCCCCGGAGTTCAACCCCAGTTTCCGGTGCCTCGTGGACGAGGCTGTAGCCCGAGGCAAGCACGTCATCGACCGTTGCAACCTCACGGTTTTGCTGATCCCCAGGCAGCGGAACCTGCCGGCGTTTCTCGCCGAGCGCGGTGTCGAAGTGGTCTGCTCGCTGCCGCACTTTCGCCGGCGCAACACCGACGCCCAGCGCGGCGACGGCGCCTTCGAACGGTCTGGGCTCGGACGTTCGACTTCACCAACCCTGATTCTACATCCCCTGAAAAGCCGTTTCGAAGCAGACCAGGCCCAGGAACCGCCTGAGGTGGAGCGCCCATGGCCCATCCCCGGGGCTCGGGGATGGGCATGAGCACGCGGGCGAGGAAGTCCAGCGGGTCAAGGACCTCGTCGACGCACCGCCCGGTCGATTCCGCTGTGCAGTGCCATGGGCTCCTCCTTCTTTGGCTGCTTTCGCAGCCTGGTTCCTGACCCTCGAGCGCAGCTGCTCGAAGGGGGAGCCTTCCTGTGGAGTCTCAGACTTGGAGTTTCCAAGTTCTCGACATGAAACTTGGAAACTGCAAGCCTGGCAATAGCTCAAGACGGTTACGGTCTCCCCACCGGGGGGCGACTCGCAGAGCAGGACCTTCAGCTACGACAACCGGGGCTTCCTGCTGTCCGAGCAACACCCGGAGACCGGCGCCGGCGGCCCGGACCCGGATCTTCTCGCGCTTTCCCGAATCGAGCGCGCCGACTCGCGGCGACCACGGTTGCCTCCGCCAAGGATGGGCGGGGGAAGCCGACAGCTGCCAGCCCCCCGCTTTCCTACCACCCTCCCGAGGCGCCGCCGCCGCCGAAGCTGCCGCCGCCGCCGGAGAAGCCTCCCGAGAACCCTCCGGAGCGGGAGCCCCGGCTGCTCGAGGCGGCGAGCGCAACCCAGCCGGGGTTGGAGGCTCGGAACCGCTTTCCGGCGCCGGTGTTCCACAGCCAGATCCGGCCGGCCGGGAAGCCGAGCAGCCACAGGGCCGCGACCGCCACCCCGACCCACGGACCGAAGGCGGCGGCCGGGAAGGTCAGCCAGAACACCGACAGGAAGAGGTAGAGGAACCAACCGCCGCAGCCGGGGCTGAACAGGGCCGCCGCCGAGAAGGTGCCGACGACCGCCAGGAACACGGCGAAGAAGCCGATCTGTCCGCCCAGCCCGAGCTCGGTGAAGTCCGAGGTCGGCGCCTCGGGCAGCTCGCCGTCGCCCCGGATCTGGCCTGCGATGGCGTCGACGGCGCTCGCCAGGCCGCCGGCAACGTCGCCGGATCGGAAGGCCGGCCGCATGAGCTGGTCGATGATGCGCCCGCTCTCGGCATCAGTAAGGGCTCCCTCGAGACCGTAGCCGACCTCGATCCGGATCCGCCGCTCGTCACGTGCGACCAGGAGCAGCACGCCGTCGTCGTGGCCTCGTCTGCCCAGCTTCCAGGTCTCGGCGACGCGCATCGAGAAGTCCTCCAGGCTGTCCCCCTCGAGGCTCGGCACGGTGAGGATCACCACCTGGGCTCCGGTCGCCTGCTCGAGGGCCTCGAGCCGGCTCTCCAGATCGGTCCGGACGGACTCCGACACCATGCCGGCGAGGTCGTTGACCCGCCCCCCGAGATAAGGCACCTCGAGCGCCGCCTCGACGCCGACAAGAGCGGTGGCGAGAGCGGCCAGCAGGACCATGACCACGGCACGTCCGCGCGGCGCCATCAGCGTTCCCTCAGCCGCGGCTCGTTGGCCAGCTCGTCCTCGTCGTCAGGCCGCAGCTCGACGCCGTGCCGCTCGAGGAGCTCGCCGCACTCACCGATGGCCGCCACCAGGGCAGCAGCCAGCCTACCCTCCTTCACCCCGGCCACGATGAGTTCGACGATGCCCTGCCATGCCTCCTCGCCCACCGCCCGGTTGATGCCGGCGTCGCCGAGGACCACGACGCGATGCTCGAACAGGGCGACGAGGATGAGGATGCCGCTGCGCTCGCGGGTGTCGAACACCTCCTCCTCGACGAACGCCGCCATGGCACGCCGTCGGGCGCGCAGGTCCAGGGTCGCCTCGGAAACCAGGGCACGGCGCAGGGGCGCCACGAGCCGCGCCGCCAGCCAGGCGATGGCTGCGCCACCGGCTGCCGGCAGCCCGATCCGGAAGGGCGCGCCGCCCCGAACCTCGGCGTGGAACTCGCGCGCCGCCTCCTCCGTGTCAAAGCTGGCCCGGTAGACCCGGGCCCGCCTGGG
>CAZKKP010000152.1:0-8373 GCA_964553295.1 uncultured Thermoanaerobaculia bacterium
TCCGTGACCGCCTTCGCCTTCGACGAGGGCCAGGAGCTTGCCGAGCACACCGCGCCGTTCGACGCCATGGTGGTGGTCGTCGACGGTCGTCTCGAGATCCGGATCGGCGGCGAGCCGCACCTGGTCTCCAGCGGTGAGACCATCGTCATGCCGGCTGGTGTGCCGCACGCCCTGATGGCCGGGAAAGCGACCCGGATGTTGCTCGTCATGCTGCGCTCGAACCCGGCAGGTTCCTGAGCATGCCGCTGCGCGACGTCATCCGCATCGACCGGGAGCGCTGCGACGGATGCGGCGACTGCATCACGGCCTGTGCCGAGGGGGCGATCGCGCTCGTCGACGGCAAGGCCGAGCTGGTGAGCGAGGTCTACTGCGACGGGCTCGGCGCCTGTCTCGGACACTGCCCCCAGGGCGCGATCACGGTCGAACGGCGTGAGGCCGCCGAGTTCGACGAGCGGGCGGTCGGCGAGCACCTCGCCAGAGCCTCGGCTGCGGGTGCGGGTGCCGTCCATGCGACCGTGGTGCAGCATCCCGGTGCGCCCGCACGGCCCGGTCACCCGCACCCCGTGGGGGAGAAGACGTCGACCGCTTCCTTCGCACCGGTCCTGCCACGCGCCATCCTGGACAGCGATAGCTTCGCCGGCTGTCCGGGAAGTCGGGCGACGGTGCTCGGCCCGGCGGCTCCAGGCGACGCCCCGGCGTCGCGCGTGGCGGTCGAGTCGGCACTTCGCCACTGGCCGGTGCAGCTGCACCTGCTGTCGCCGACGGCCCCCTTCCTCCGGGACAGCGACCTGCTGCTGGCGGCGGACTGCGTCGCCTACGCGGTCGGCGGCTTCCACGAGCGTTTCCTCACCGGCCGAACCCTCACCATCGCCTGCCCCAAGCTCGACACCCGGCAGGAGCTCTACGTCGAGAAGCTCCGCTCCATGGTCGATGACGGTGGCGTGCGCAGTCTCGAAGTGATGGTGATGGAGGTCCCGTGCTGCTCGGGGCTAGTACGACTGGCCCAGACCGCCGCCGACGCCGCCGAGCGAAAGGTCCCGGTGACGGTCACGGTGGTCGGCATCCGCGGCGACCTGCACGGACGTCAAGCCCTTCTCTGATCCGCCAGCGTTGTACAATCACGCTGGCCGGCTCCCACCGGCCTACCGTGCGACGGCAAGCCCGAGCACGGAGCGGGGACGGCGCTGGATGCAGCAGTGGATGAGCAGGACCCTGATCGGTGGCGCCCTCGTGATCGGCGCGTTCGGCGCCGTGACGGGGCAGGAGAGCACCGGCGAGACGCCGCCGACGCTGCGAGTCGAGAGCGAGAGGATGGACATCGGCGAGGTGGTGGCCGGCAGGGCCGGCGTCGCCGCCTTCGTGTTTCACAACGACACCGATGTCGAGGTTCGCATCCTCCGCGCGGCCCCCTCTTGAGGATGCGCGGTGGCCGAGTTCGACTCGGTCATCCCGGCAGGTGGGTCGGGAAAGCTCGTGGCGAAGGTGGCGACGAAGGCGGGACAGATGGGTCGGCTGAGCAAGACGGTGTCGGTCAGCACCGACCTCCCCAGCCGGCGGGCGCTCAGCTTGCGGGTTGACATGACCGTGGTGACGCCGGTCATGGTGCTGCCCCAGATGCGGTTGTCGGTCAGCGGCATCGAGGGCCAGAGGACCAGCGACGGCGTGCTGTTGCGGCGAACGGACGGCGAGGCGCTCAGGGTCGAGGTCGACGCCCCGGTCGAACCGCTCGAGGTGCGGATCCTCTCCGCCGTAAGTGCCGACGCCTCGGCCGCCGCCGCTCGGCACAAGCCCCAGGCCAACGACCTCTGGCTGGAGTTGTCGGCGCCGGAGACGGCGAGCGCCATCGCTCGGAGCGGCCAGCTGAGGTTGCGCACCAACCACCCGGAGGTGCCGATCCTCGAGGTGCCCTTCATGCTTCGGGTCCGCTCGATGATCGAGGCGCGACCGGCTCAGGTTCGGCTCTGGGTGAGCGAGGGTAAGCAGGTCGCCACCGCCGCCATCGTGCGCCTGGTGCACAACGGACAAGCGGCTTTCCCGGTCACCTCGGTGGCGACCTCCCACCCCGAGGTGTTCAGCGCCGGTCTGAGCGCCTCGGGCGAGCCATCCGTGGCCCACAACGTGTGGGTCCGTGTCGTCGACGACACGGATCGCCTGGGGTTGCCAATCCAGGGCCTGGTCACGGTCGGCGTCGGCGGGAGCCCGGAAAGGACCGTCACGATTCCCGTCGTGGTCGCCCCACGGCGGGTCGCCCAGCGCAAGGTCGGCCTCGAGCCTCCGCGATCGGACCCGCCGAGCACGGCGCCGGGCGCGAACGGCCGGACCGGCGGCGGCCGGTGATGGCGCCGTGACCGAGCAGAGGGAGGGCGCTCCCCTGCTGGTGGCGATCGACGGCCCGGCGGGCGCCGGCAAGTCGACGGTGGCAGCCGCGCTGGCGCGACGCCTTGGGCTACCGTATCTGGACACGGGCGCGATGTACCGGGCAGTCGGCCTACTCGCCCTGCGCGCCGGTCTCGCGCCGCCGTTCTCCGCGGAGGCTCGGAAGACGGTCGAAGACCTGGTCTCGGCCCATCAGATCACCGTGCGCCCCGAGGGCGACCAGGTCAGGGTGTGGCTGGACGGCGAAGACGTGTCCGACGCCATTCGCACGCCCTCGTGCGCGATGATGGCCTCGGCGGTCTCGGTGCTGGCGGCGGTTCGTCGAGCCCTGGTGCCGGCGCAGCGCCGTCTCGCATTTGCCTCGGGCGGCGTGATGGAGGGCCGGGACATCGGATCCGTGGTCCTGCCTGACGCCGTGCTCAAGGTCTTCCTGACGGCCAGCCCGGGGGTGCGCGCCCGACGGCGGCACGACGAGATGAACGCCCGGGGCGTGAGCATCAGCCTCGACGAGGTTCACGAGCAGCAGCGACTTCGAGATCTTCAGGACAGCTCGCGGCAGGACTCGCCGCTGACAGTGGCGCCGGGCGCCGTGGTTCTCGACACCTCCGGGATGACGGTGGCCGAGGTGGTCGACCGACTGGTCGAGGAGCTGCGACGAACTTCGGGCGAGCGCTTGACAGGTGCGGTCGGGACACCGTAAGGTCACGAAACCACGGAGGCTAGGAGCGCACTCGAGGTGCGTCCAGCGAGGAGGAGCGGACTTGAACACGGACCCTGAGATCAACGGCGAGCGGGAGGGGGGCGAGGGCCTGGACCAGCTCTCGATGGAACAGCTCATGGAAACCTCGATGCACACCTCGCTCCGCGAGGGGGAGGTCGTGCGCGGACGGGTAGTGGCGATCACCACCGACGAGGTCATGGTCGACATCGGCTTCAAGAGCGAAGGGTGCGTCGCGCTGTCGGAGTTCACGGATCGTGAGACCGGCGACGTGACCGTCGATGTCGGCGACGAGGTCGAGGTGCTGGTGGAGCGGATGGACGAGGGTGACGGCCGCCTGAGGCTGTCCCGCGACCGAGCCTCCAAGCTCACGACCTGGCGTTCGATCGAGACCGCCTACAAGGCGGGGGAGACCGTCACCGGCCGGGTGATCGAGCGCGTCAAGGGGGGCCTTTCGGTCGACATCGGTGTGCGCGCATTCCTCCCGGGATCGCTGGTCGATCTGCGTCCCAATCGACGCCTCGAGGAGTACATCGACACCGAGGTCTCGGCGCGGATCATCTCCTTCGACCGCCGCCGCTCGAACGTCGTGCTTTCGCGCAAGGCGATTCTCGAGGAGGAGCAGGGCAAGGCGAAGGAAGAGACCATCACGAACCTCGAAGAGGGCAAGCTGGTCACCGGCGCGGTGAAGAACATCACCGACTACGGGGTGTTCGTCGACCTCGGGGGCATCGACGGACTGCTGCACATCACCGACATCTCGTGGGGTCGCGTCGGGCATCCGAGCGAGTACTTCAAGGTCGGCGACGACGTCGACGTCGTGATTCTCCGCTTCGACCGCGACCGCGAACGGGTTTCGCTCGGCTACAAGCAGCGCTTCGAAGACCCGTGGATCCTGGTTCCCGAGAAGTACCCGATCGGCAAGAGGGTGTCCGGTAGCGTCGTCAGCATCGTCGACTACGGCGCCTTCGTCGCTCTGGAAGAGGGAGTCGAGGGTCTGATCCACGTCTCCGAGATGTCCTGGACCAAGAAGATCAAGAATCCGCGCTCGATCCTCGAGATCGGGCAGGAGGTCGAGGTGGTGGTGTCCGAGGTCGACCCGGACAAGCGACGGCTGTCGCTGTCGCTGCGCGCCACCGAGCCCAACCCATGGGAGCAGGTCGCCGAGCGGTACATCGTCGGCAGCCGGATCCGCGGAGTCGTCCGCAACCTCACCGATTTCGGTGCGTTCGTCGAGCTGGTGCCCGGCGTCGACGGCTTGGTCCACATCTCCGACATGTCATGGACGCGGCGGATCAACCACCCGTCTGAGATCGTCCAGAAGGGCCAGGAAGTCGATGCGGTGATCACCGCGATCGACGTCTTCAACCAGCGCATCTCGCTGTCCATGAAGGAACTCCTTCCCAACGAGTGGGAGGAGTACGCGAACGCCCATGGAGTCGGCGACGTGGTCCTAGGACGGGTCACCAACATCACCGACTTCGGCGTCTTCATCGAGCTCGCTCCGGGAGTGGAGGGCCTCTGCCACATCTCCGAGATCGAGCGCGACGACGGCCTGACCCTGGCCGAGCTGTTCCAGGCCGCCCAGACCGTGCGCTGCCGCATCCTTCGCATCGACTGGAACGAGAACCGGATCGGGCTGTCGATGCACGCTCTGTCTCAGGATGACGTTGCCGAGGAGGCCAAGGCAGCCGGGGAGCCCGGCTCGGGACCGCGCGGTGCTGAAACGGCCATGGCCGCGGCGTTGCGCGCCGGCGGCGTGGTCGGAGCCGAGGCAGGGGAAGCCAGCGCGACGACAGAGGCTGGCGAGGCGCAGGATGGAGAGGAGGCTGCTCCGCTCGAGGCTACCGCAGTCGAGGACGATGCCTCCGCGGATGCGGCGCCGGACGATGGTCAGGAGGTCGCCGGCGAAGGCGACGGCGAACCCGCGGAAGTTGACACGGATGACGGCAGTGAGGACGCCCCGGCCGGCGCAGCGCCGGACGACGAAGACCCCAGATCCTGAGAACCGGGCCCGAGTCCAGGCTCCGGCGCCCGTCCTCGAGTCGAAGGAGAGGCGATGATGACGATGACCAAAGCCGACCTTGTGGAGCTGGTGGCGGAGACCACGGATGTCCCCAGGAAGCAGGCCGACGAGGTCGTGCAGGTCGTCCTGGAGAGCATCATCGCCGCCTTGCATCGCAATGAGAAGGTCGAGCTGCGAGGGTTCGGCTCCTTCCGAATCCGGCGGCGGGGCGAGCGCACCGGCCGCAATCCGAAGACCGGCGACCAGGTGCACGTGCCGCCGAAGAAGATCCCGTACTTCAAGCCCGGCAAGCACCTCCGCGAGGAGCTGCTGCAGCAGTGAGCTCCTCGTCGGCGCGAGTTCGAGTGGTCCGCGACAGGGCGGCCGGGGTCGGTGAGGGTCCGGTCCCGAGACGACGAGAGGGTCGGGCGAGAGGGACGACATGACGAGCACCCAGAAACGGAAGCCGGGTTCAGACGAGGAGGCGGCGAAGCCGACCCGCCGTGCTCCGATCTGGCTACTCGGCCTGGCCTGGTTGCTTCCGGGAGCGGGCCACTGGGCGCTCGGAAAGCGCGTCCGAGCGGTGGTCTTCGCGGCGATCATCGTGTCAGCCTTCACCACCGGCGTGCTGGTCGACGGAGAGCTCGGTGTTCCACGACCGGGCAGCCCGTTCTCCTGGCTCGCGACCCTCGCCTGTCTCGGAAACGGCTTGCTCTACCTCGTGCGCCTCCTCTGGCTCAACGGGATCGACGGGGTGCTGGGAGGAGGTCTCCCCTACGGCCTGACCGGCGGCGGCAGCCCGATCGCTGCGGGCTTCTCTTATGGCAACACCTTCCTGTACACCGCGGGCCTGATGAACCTGCTCGCGGTGCTGGACACCTCGGACATCCACCGAGGTGAGAAGCCGTGACCGATCATCTGCTCCTGATGGTCTGGCACGGGCTGTTGGTGTCCCTGTTCTTCGCCTTCCTCTGGCGCAGCGAGGCCGGGGAACGCCGCAGGCTCTTCCTGAAGACCTTCCTGATCATGGTCGTCGGCGGCATCCTGCTCGGCTGGCTGATGTTTCCCTTTCCCTGACGATGCTCGGAACCGCGCGGTTCGGATCCTCCCTGCCGGCGCTGGCGGCCGGCGCCGCCAGCGTGACCTGGGCGTTGCTGCTGTGCGTCGGCGCCCTCGCGCCTGATGTACCCCGCGCCGCCTCCGCCGTCCCTGACTGGCTCGCCCACTCGGTCGGCTACGGAGTGCAGGGCGGCCTGGTGCGTGTCTGGCTGCACCTCGCGCGGCGACAGCGTCACGCCTTCCTCTGGTCGGTCGGTGCGGCGGTCCTCCTGGGTGTCGCCACCGAACTCCTGCAGGGGCTGCATCCCGCTCGATCGGCCGAGATCCGCGACCTGATGGCGAACGCCGTCGGCGCACTGGCGATCGTCGGCGGTGTTTCCCTGGTGCTGCGATTCCTCCGCCGGGACGGCGAGGACGGCCGTTCATGACCCGCCAGCTGCTGGTGGTGGCGGGCGAGGTGTCCGGTGACATGCACGCCGGCAACCTGGTCCACGAGCTCCGCTCGCTGGAGCCGCGGCTGGTGACGTTCGGGATCGGCGGCGAGCGTCTCGAGGCGTCCGGCCTTGAGCTGACCGGACGAACCGAAGAGCTGTCTCACATGGGTCTGGTCGAAGTGCTCCGGGAGCTGCCGAGGATCCGTCAGGTGATGCAGCGGATCCTCGAGGAGTGCTCCCGGCGCCGGCCGGCCCTGGCCGTACTGGTCGACTCGCCGGACTTCAACCTGCGCCTGGCAGCCCGGCTGAAGAAACTGGGCATTCCGGTGGTCCTGTACGTTTCCCCGCAGCTCTGGGCGTGGCGGCGCGGTCGGGTCCGGACGGTTCGACACGTCGCCCGAGAAGTCCTGTGCATCCTACCCTTCGAGGTCGCGTTCTACCTCCGGCACGGGGTCCCCGCGAGGTACGTCGGCCACCCGCTCATTGACGAGGTCGCCCGCCTCGACCTGCTCGAGCACCCGGTGGACCGGGTTGAACGGCGTCTCGGGCTGTTGCCCGGCTCGCGTGGGATGGAGATCCGACAACTGCTTCCGACAATGATCGAGGCGTTGCGCCGGATCCCGTCGACCGCGGTGACCGATGCCGTACTGGTCGAGGCGCCGGGAGTCGGTCGGGTGGTCGACGAGGTTCTCGGCACGCTGCAACCCGAGCCCCGGGTGCGTCGGGTTCGTGGGGAGAAGCGACGGACGGACCTCGCCTCCTGCTCCCTGGCCTGGACGGCCTCGGGAACCGCCACACTGGAGTGCGCCCTCCTCGGGGTTCCCATGATCGTCGGCTATCGACTCCAGCCGCTGTCCTACGCGGTTGCCAGGCTGCTGGTCCGGGTGCCGCACGTGGCGCTCGCCAACCTCATCGCTCGGCGGCGCGCCTTCCCCGAGCTGATCCAGGGGCACTGGAGCCCGAAGCGACTCTGCGAAACGACCGCCGAGCTACTGGTGGGGGATGGCGAGCAGGCGCGGGCGGACCTCGAGCTTGTGCGCTCCCGCCTCGGTGGGCCCGGCGCGAGCCGCAGAGCGGCCGAAGCAGTCCTCGAGCATCTCGCCGAGGTGTGAGCCCTTCACCGGTGTTAGAATCCCGCGCCTGGAGGATCGATGACCTCGGGTCCGAAGAGGGTCGCAGAGCATCTGCGTGTCGGCATGATCAGCCTGGGCTGCGCCAAGAACCTGGTTGACGGCGAGGTCATGCTCGGTCACCTGGCGCAGTCCGGCTTCGAGCTGACCGCTGACGCTGCCGCCGCCGACGTGGTCATCGTCAACACCTGCGGCTTCATCGAGGACGCCAAGCGGGAGTCGATCGAGTCCATTCTCGAGGTTGCCGAGGCGAGGCGTCAGGGGCGGCTCAGGCGACTGGTCGTCACCGGCTGCATGGCTCAGGCCTATGCCGCCGAGCTGGGTCGAGAGATCCCGGAGGTCGATGCCTTCGTGGGTCTCGACGAGCTCGAGCGGATCGGCGAGGCGGTACGCGGAGAGCTCGCCGGCCACCTGCCGGACCAGCGTGGTGCGTTGAAGGTCTACGACCACCGTCAGCCGCGCCGGCTGTCCACCGGCAGCTACGCCTATCTCAAGGTTGCAGAGGGCTGCAACAACCCGTGCTCGTTCTGCCACATCCCGGCAATGCGGGGCGACTTCCGGTCGCGAGCGGTCGACGACCTGGTGGCCGAGGCCCGGCGCCTCGAACGCGAAGGCGTGCAGGAGCTGGTGCTGATCGCCCAGGACACGACC
>CAZKKP010000153.1:0-8306 GCA_964553295.1 uncultured Thermoanaerobaculia bacterium
TTTCGCTCTCCCATCTCGCCCACTCGCGGTCGCGACGCTCGAGCTCGACCAGCGCCGGCCACGGCGCCCGGCCGTCCGCCGCCTCGAGCTCGAGCTCGCCCAGGCGCGGCGGCGCGGGTGTGGCCGCGTCCTCGGCCCAGGCGATCGAGGTAAAGGGCTCGAGGACCGCCGCCTGTCCAGTCGCCGTCGCCGGCGCCGCCACCGCTCGGTTGACGATCCGGAAGATCTCCAGGCACTCGGCCTGGAGCTGGACCAGGTTCCACATCTCGGCCGCGAAGCCGCCGACGGCATAGCCCTTGTCAATGGTCTCGGAGACCTTCTTGAGCTTCTCCCAGGCCTGCAGCGCCGAAGCCACCCCAGCCGGTCCGGCGGTGGCGAAGGATGTCGCCAGGACAACCGCGAAGCCGACGTCCTTGACCAGGTTCTTGACCGCCATGGCGTCCTCGGCGGCGAGCCGCCAGGAGGCGATGCTCAGGTAGTGGTGCCTCAGGTCGGCGCCGCCGCTGACCAGCCGCGGATGAACGGCGGCAAAGCCCGCGCGCACCGCCTCGGGGTCGGCGCCGAGCAGCCGCTCGATCTCCGGCTGGGCGGCGGTCCTGAAGGAGCGCTGCAGCTCCAGGATGATCATGTCCGGGACCGGGTTGCCGGGGAAGTCCGTGAGCTTGGCCAGCATCCCGGCGAGGTCGCCGAGCGCCTGCTGCAGGAGGCCCCAGAGATAGGAGTTGGCCTGGTCCATGATGACCAGGGTCGGGTTGCGGCCGCCGCTCAGGCCGTAGGTGCCGAAGATGTCGCGGAGCTTGCGGTAGATAACCAGCTTGAGGCTGCCGGCGCCGGCGGAGTCGCGGATCCCGAGGAGCTGCTCGAGGCCCTTGTTCGACTGCGCCAGCGCGTCATCGATGGACTTCGTCAGCTTCCAGCGCTCGTTGGCCCAGCTGAAGACGATGCCGATCAGCGACCAGCCGTGACCGACCACCTCCTTGCCGGTGTCGGCGACGAGCTTGTCGGTCGTCCAGAGCAGCGACATCGCTCCGCCCGCGAGCTGCATCTGCAGGTCGAGACCCTCCGCCCGTGGCTCGAGCTCGCGGCACATGCCCACCTCGATGCGGTGCACGGCGTTCTTCACCCGCTGGCGGAAGCCCTCGTCCGGGAAGCGGTAGAGCGGCTCGATGAGCGACATGCGACGGTGCTCGTGGTCGACGGAGAAGGCGAGCTCTTCGAGATCGTCGACCGAGGTGCGCCAGAAGTAGGGCCAGTTCTTCATCGGCAGCTCGATCCGGAACTCGCCGTCGGCGTCGCTCCTCACCTTGAGGTGGTCGGCGATCCGGTCGAGGGCGCCGCCGGCGAGCTCGATCCGCGCATCGGCCACCGGGTGGAGGGTCGCCGGCGCGAGCCGGGGCGAGCGCACCCTGGCCTCGAGACGTCCGCTGATCAGGCCCCGCGGGCTGGCGACGATCAGCTCCTGCTCCAGCTCCTCGAAACCGGGCTTCTGCGCCGTGAGCGTCGCCCTCGTGCAGCACAGGATGCCGATCTCGGCGCGCACCCAGGCCCGCTCCCCCTCGCGGTCCCGGTAGGAGACCCTGACCACCTCCCGCTTGCTGCCGCCGAGCTGTCCGATGTCGTCGGTGAAGAACTCGGGCGCCCGGTAGCGGAAGCGAGCCAGGCCCCGGGCATCGGTTCTGCTGTCCGCCTTGACCAGCCTGCCCCCGAGGGTCCCTCGCTCCAGGGTGGCCTCCAGCTCGACGCCGGCCACCGGCCGCCCCGTGTCGTCGCGGTAGCGGAGCAGCAGCTCGGTCTCGGACAGACCGTCTCCGGGCAACATGTTGCGCCGGGCGACGAGGGACACCTGCTCGCTCGGGAGCTCCGGCTCGGGCGCAACCGGCGTTCCGCCGGCTGCCGGCCGGCGAGTCGGCAGGTCGCCGGTCCGGCGCAGATAGATGGGCGGCGCCACCATGTACACGAGGTCGCCGGGGAGAGGCTTGACGGCGGTCGGCCAACCGAGGAAGTCCGGGTTGCTTCGGGCGATCATCTCAAGCTCGCGCTCGTCGTAGAGGTAGACGACGAGGAACCCGCCCTTGCTCTCGTTGCGCGAGCGGAAGCTGAAGTGCTCGCCGTCGCCCCTCATCACTCCCGTCAGGCCCGGCCCCCCGGCCGAGACCTCGAGCGTGACCCGGCGCGAGCCGACGACAAGCTGTCCTTCGTAGAGCCCCGGACGGAGGCCGGCCGGACGCTCGCCCGCCACCTTGCGTACCGCGATGTCGGCCCGACCGCGAACCCCCTGGAGCTCGGCGACGACCCGGATCACCGGGTCTTCCCCCGGCACCGTGGTCATGGCCGCAGCATTCGGCGCGCCCAGCGCCGCCCGGGTCGCCGCCTCGAGCATCCGGCGCTGGCCCTCGGGCCCCTGGACGTCGTCCGCGGTCATCCCGCCGAGGCCCTGCATCACCGCAATCGTCATCTCGATGCCGCGCTGGAAGACCTTGGCCTCGTCGTCGAGGATCGGCGCGGTCAGCACCACCTCGGCGATCCCATCGCGCATCGGCGCCTCGAGCGCGGACAGGCGGCCGGTGTTCACCCGCACCGCAACCGTGCCCTCGCGGCCGACGAGCTCGCCGTCGGCGTCCCGCGCGGTGATCGTCAGCACCGCCGTAGCATCGCCGTCCCCTGGCAGCTCGGAGACCGACGGCTGCACGTGCAGCCGCCAGCCCTCGCCGGCGGCCGAGGCCGCGGCGAGGAGCAGGGCGAGCCCGACCGCGAGGCCGCGGAAGATCACCACGGCCCGCTCCAGGCCCGGCCGAGCTCGGGCGGGAAGTACTCGGGGACCTCGCGGTACTCCCGGTCCACCGGCGACGGCGGCCGCCGCGTCGCCCGCCAGCCCACGACCGCCACCGCGCCGACGGCGAGCACCACGATCAGCAGCAGCGTCAGGCAGCCCAGGCAGCAGCATGACGGACGACGCCGGCGGGCGGCGGGCGGCGGGACCTTCACCACGATCGGCGGCGGCCCGGGAGCGAGGGGCGGCGGGCCGCTCATCGCCGCCTCCCCGATCCTCGAAACCTCGACGTGGAACCCGGAAGCACCATCGTTTCTCCCCGGGATCTTACCGCAGCACCGATTCTCAGAATGGTCCGGGCTACAATCGGAGCTGCACATGACCGACGCGAACCGCGGCCCCCTCGTCGACCGCCTGCTCGAGCGCCTCGCTCAGAGCTTCCACCTCGGCACGCGGATCGCCGGCAGGACCCTGCCCGAGATCATCGCCGCGGCCGTGCACTCCGCCGACGACACAGCGACACCGGACTGGGGCGGCGACACCTCGGCGCGTGCGCTGGAGAGGATCTGCAAAGGTCCGCTGACCTTCTTCTACCGCCCCCATCTCTTCCCCGGCATGGACGAGGACCTCCGCCTCGGCCACCTCATCCAGTACCGACTGCTGCCGCGGCGGCTGCCGCCGCAGGCGCCCGTCGAGGCCGCGGCGCTCCTCGAGTCGTACTGCCACCTGTCCGGCGACGTCTTCGGCTGGCGCGCCGAACCCGATGGATCTCTCACGGCGTGGCTGCTCGACGTCTCCGGGCATGGTCTCCGCGCCGGCTTCGCGGCCCTGGTCCTGACGATGCTCCTCGAGGACAGCCCGGCGGGGCGCCAGCTCGACGAGCTCGTCAGCGGGCTCGAGGAGCGATTCCTCGCTGCCCGCGAGCCCTCAGACCGAGCCTGTCTCTACGCCACCGGCGTGCTGCTCCGCGTCGAGGGCGACGGCGGCTGCAGCACCGTCTGCGCCGGCCATCCGCTGCCCCTGGTCCGCCGCGCCGCCGGTCCGGTGGAGGAGCTCGAGGGCGCGTCCTTGCCGATCGCCCTGGTGCCCGGGCAGCGGCCGCAGGTCAGCCGCACCCGTCTCGGCCCGGGAGACCTGGTGCTCATCTACTCTGACGGCCTGGTAGAGGCCGCCGACGCCCAGGGCCGGCACTTCGGCGCCCGGCGGGCGGCGACGGTGCTCGCCGAGGGCCCGGACGGACCTGCCGAGGTCGCCGAGCGGCTCTATGCCGAGGTCGCCGCCCACCACGACCTCAGCCGACTCGACGACGACCTGTCGTTCCTGGTGCTCCGCCGTCCTCAGCGATTCGGGACGTGAAACGGGTTCACAGCTCGGTGCCCTTCGGGATGACGACCACGCCGGAGGGCGAGACCATGAAACGGCAGCTGTCGACCTCCGGATCCTCGCCGACGACGAAACCGGGCGGGATGTGAACCCACTTGTCGATGATCGCTCCCGAGATTCTGGCGTCGCGCCCGACGTCGACGCCGTCCATGAGCACCGAGTCGACGACCCTGGCCCGGGAGTTGACCCGCGCGCCGGGTCCGACGATCGAGCGCTCGACCCGACCCCCGGAGACGATCGCGCCGCTGCACACGATCGAGTCGAGGGCGACGCCGAGACGACCTTCGGGAGACTCCTGGGCGAACACGAACTTCGCCGGGGGCTCCTGCCGAGGACGGGTCCTGAGCGGCCAATCACGGTCGTACAGGTTGAAGACCGGGTCGACCGACACCAGGTCCATGCTCGCCTCATAGTACGAGTCCAGCGTGCCGATGTCGCGCCAGTACGGCTCGACCTTGCGGTTGAGGTCCTCGAAGGTGTAGGCGTACAGCTCGCCGCGGTCGGCGAAGGCCGGCAGGATGTCGTGGCCGAAGTCGTGCCGGCTGGCGACGGCCGCGGAGTCGCGCGTCAGCTCGTCGATCAGAGGATCCGTCTCGAAGCAGTAGACTCCCATGTTGACCAGGGCCCGGTTCGGTTTCCCGGGCACCGGCCGGGGGTCGGCGGGCTTCTCGTGGAAGGCGACGATGCGCTGCCGCTCGTCGATCTCGAGCACGCCGAAGGCCCGCGCCTGCTCCAACGGCACCTCGATCGCTGCCACCGTTCCCGTCGCCCCCTTGGCGAGGTGGTCGTCGACCATCCTGGAGTAGTCCATCTTGTAGATGTGGTCCCCGGACAGGATCAGGACCCGGGCCGGCCGCACCTGCTCGATCAGGTAGACGTTCTGGAAGACCGCGTCGGCGGTGCCCTCGTACCAGCGTTGCCCCACCCTGAGCTGCGGCGGCACGCTCTGCACCCAGTGCTCGAGCTCGGACGACAGCAGGCTCGACCAGCCGAGCTGGATGTGTCGGTCCAGCGACACCGACTTGTACTGGGTGAGCACGTAGATCTTGCGGAAACCGGAGTTGATGGTGTTCGACAGGGTGAAGTCGATGATCCGGTACATGCCGCCGAAGGGCACCGCCGGCTTGCTCCGATCCCGGGTCAATGGGAACAGCCGCTCTCCCTGACCGCCGGCCATCACGATCACCAGGGCGTCCTCGTAGACCACCACACGATCGCGCATCCTCGACCTCCCGGGTCACCGAGCGCCGCCGCACCGGACCGGCCGAACGGCGCCTCCCTCCATGGTATCTCCGGTTGACGCCACGGCGGCGCAACGGGGCGGAACAGATTCAAGCGCGCCGTTTCTCGAGGCTCGTCCCCTCCGACCGATTGACAGCCCGGCCGACCGTTGCTAGGGATACCACGACTGGAGGCGCACCATGGCCGAGCACCGGGACCGGGTCGAGGTGGTGATCGCCGGCGGCGGGCTGGCCGGGCTGGCGACGGCCCTCGAGCTACTCGACCACGGCCGGGACGTGCTGATCCTCGAGCGGGACCGCGAGGACCTTCTCGGCGGTCTCGCCAAACGGTCCTTCGGCGGCGTGATGTTCGTCGACACGCCGCACCAGCGCAAGCTCGGCATCCGCGACTCGCCGGAGCTCGCCCTCGCCGACTGGCTGAGCTTCGCCGACTTCGGCGACGCCGACCGGTGGCCCCGGCGCTGGGCCGAGACCTACGTCGAGCGGGTGACGCCGCTGGTCTTCGACTGGCTCAAGGCGCGCGGGGTGAGCTTCCTGCCGCTGGTCAACTGGGCCGAGCGCGGGCTCTTCCGGCCGGGCAACTCGGTGCCCCGATGGCACATCGCCTGGGGCACCGGCTTCGGCATCGTCGAGGCCCTCACCGCCGCGCTCGAGCGCCATCCCCGCCGCGACCGGCTCGAGATCCGGTGCGGTCGGCGGGTCGAGCGGCTGCTCGTCGAGGCGGGGCAGGTCGTCGGCTGCGCCGGCGTCCTCGAGGCGGGAGGCGCCGACTTCGAGGTCCGTGCCGAGCACGTCGTGCTCGCCTCCGGTGGCATCTGCGGCGGCGACCTCGGCCGAGTGCGCCGGGAGTGGTACGCCCCCTGGGGCGAGCCGCCCGCGACCCTGCTCAACGGCTCGCACCGCTTCGCCGACGGCCTGCTGCACGACGCCGCCGCCGCCCACGGCGCCGCCCTCACCCATCTCGACCTGCAGTGGCACTACGCCGCCGGGATCCGCCGTCGTGAGCCCGAGTCCGCCGGTGAGGGCATCAGCCTGGTGCCCCCGCGTTCCGCCCTGTGGCTCGACGCCCGAGGTCGGCGCTTCGGACCGGTCCCCCTGATGGGCTACACCGACACCCGCTTCGTCGTCGAGACCATCTGCCGCACGCCGTGGAAGTACTCCTGGCAGGTGCTCAACTGGCGGATCGCGATCCGCGAGCTGGCCGTCTCGGGCGCCGACTACATGACCGCCTTCCGCCACCGGCGCAAGCTCGAGCTCGTCCGCCAGGTGCTCTTCGGCAACCCGAAGCTGGTTCGTCGGCTGATCGAGGAGAGCGAGGATGTCGTGGTCGCCGACTCCCTCGAGGAGCTGATGGAGCGGATGGACGAGCTGTCCGTCGCCGGCGCCCGCCTCGACCGCACCGGCATGGCCGCCGACATCCGCGCCTACGACGACCAGATCGCCCGCGGCCCGCGCTACTTCAACGACGACCAGCTGCGCCGGATCGCCGCCTTCCGCAGCTACCGCGGCGACCGCATCCGCACCTGCCGCTTCCAGCGGATCGACGAAGAGAAGGCGCGGCCGCTGATCGCCATCCGCGAGCACATCCTGAGCCGCAAGAGCCTCGGCGGCCTGATGACCGACCTCGAGGGTCGCGTCCTCGCATCGCGCGGTGAGCCGATCCCGGGCCTTTATGCCGTCGGCGAGACCGCCGGCTTCGGCGGCGGCGGCATCCACGGCAAGGGCTCGCTCGAGGGGACCTTCCTCGGCGCCTGCGTGCTCACCGGTCGCCTCGCCGCGCGCTCGATCGCCGGCGCTGCGGCCGGCGGGTGACGGGCCTCGCTCGCCGCGAACTCGGTCACCGCCCGGGCCCCTCATCCATCGCCCGGGCCCGGCGCCGATATAGGAAGGTGTAGAGCGCCTGCAGGTAGCGCGAGGTCTCGGCCCGCTCGAGACCGGTCAGGTAGCGCCAGAAGCCGTACATGCGGGCCAGGGTCATCAGCCGTTCGGCGTGCAGCCGCCAGGTGTAGCGCACCTCGACGCGCTCGATCCCGGCCCGCGAGACCTCGTCCCAGACACCGGGGTCGGCAGCGGCGCGCTCGAGGAAGTCGGCGATCGCCTCGGCCGCCTCGTCGCCGTGGGTCGGGTCGAGATGGAAGCCCGAGCGGCCGTGCTGGATGATCTCGAGGGGTCCGCCGTAGCAGGTCGCGAATGTCGGCAGGCCCGAGGTCATGGCCTCGAGCACGGTCAGGCCGAAGGCCTCGAACAGTGCCGGCTGGACGAAGACGCCGCGCCGGTCGGCGACCCAGCGGTAGAGCTCACCGGCCTCGGGCCGGGGCAGCAGCCGGCCGATCCAGCGCATCGAGCCGTCCAAAGCGTGCTCGTCCATCAGCCGGTGCATCCGCTCCACCTCGGCCCGCTCCTCGTGGTCGCCCGAACGCGACGGGTCGAGGGTCCCGGCGACTACGACCAGCGTGGCGGCACGGCGCAGCCGGTCACTGCGGCCGTACCACTCGACCAGCCCGGTGAGGTTCTTGATCCGGTCGAGCCGCGCCATCGACAGGATGATCGGTCGCTCGGGATCCTCCGGCTGGCCGCGGGTGTCCGGGGCGCCGGGAGCGAAGACCATGCGCTCGAGCTCCGGCTCGAGCCCGCGCAACCGGTCGACCTCACGGTCGGCCGGGAAGTAAACATCCGGCGCGACCCCCGGCGACACGATGTTGAAGCGCGGGTCGTGAACGTCGACTCCGCCGGTGACCCGCATCAGGCCGGGCATGGTGAAGGCGCCGTAGCTCTCGTACTGGCCCACGGTGGCGTCGCTGCCGGCGATCTCCTGGAAGGTCGAGGTGACGATGCAGTCGGCGGCGTTCATCGCCACCAGGTCGGCGGTGAACTGGCAGCTGAAGTGGTAGGCCGGCTCGTTGTCCCGCCAG
>CAZKKP010000154.1:0-8302 GCA_964553295.1 uncultured Thermoanaerobaculia bacterium
GCCTGACCTCGGTCGGCGCCTACCCCTCGACCGGGCTGAACGGCGTCCGCGGGCTGGGGCTGTCCCCGGACGGCCGCCACCTCTATGCCGCCGCCGCGGCCGCCTCGAGCGTCGTCGCGGCCTACGCCCGGGACGCCGCGACCGGTGCGCTCACCGAGATCGCCCGCTACGGCGACGGGGTGTCCGGCGCTGCCGGCGTGGTCGTCAACCCCGAGGGCACCCAGGTCGTGGTCGCCGCCCGGGACGGCAACGCGGTGACGGTGTTCTCCCGCGACGCTTCTGGCGGCACCCTGTCCCTGCTCGGCACCGTGGCGGACACCGCGGTCGACGGCCTCGGCGGCGTCCGCGGGCTCGCCGTCAGCCCGGACGGCGCCCTGCTCTACAGCGCCGCCGAGAGCGACCACGCGCTGGTCGTCTTCGACCTCTCCGGCGGCGCCGTCTGCCCCAAGAGCGGCGACGGCGACATCGCCCTGACCGGCCTGGTTGTGCCGGGCCGCGGCTTCCTCGACGTCGAGGTGTACGCCCGGGTCTCGGCCGCCGCCTCGGGCCAGATCTGCAACACCGCCACCGTCCCGGGCGCCTCGCCGGAGGACGCCGAGGACTGCGACGACATCGTCCTGGCAACCGATCTCACCCTGACCAAGGACGACGGCGTCGCCGCCGCCGTGCCGGGCGTCGAGCACAGCTACACGATCACCGTGCGCAACACCGGTGCGGTCAACGTCGCCGGCGCCACGGTCAGCGACACCTTCCCGATCTTCGACGGGGCCACGGTCACCGCCGGCTTCGCGGCCGGCTCGATCAGCTGGCAGTGCGTGCCCTCGGGCGGCGCCTGCTGCCTGTCCGGCAGCAGCAGCTGCGGCTCCGCGGGGGACCCGTACACCGGCAACGGCAACCTGAGCCAGAGCGTCGACCTGCCCGCCGGCTCGAGCCTTGCCTTCACCGCCACCGGCATCCTCCACCCGAGCGCCACCGGCACCCTGAGCAACCAGGCTCATGTGGCGCTGCCGGGCGGCGTCACCGACCCCAACCCGGGCAACAACACCGGCGTCGACACGACGCTCCTGGAGCCCCGGGCCGACCTGTCGATCCGCAAGCAGCACGGGCCGCTGGTGGGCAGTGGCGTGACCTACCAGATCACGGTCGACAACGCCGGCCCCAGCGCGTCGATCGGCGCCACCGTCCAGGACACCTTCCCCACCGGTCTGACCGCGGTCAGCTGGACCTGCAGCCCGTCGGCGGGTGCCAGCTGCTCCGCCGCCGGCGTCGGCGACCTCGGCGACACCGTCAACCTGCCGCCCGGGGGAAGGCTCACCTACCAGGTCGAGGCCACCGTGGTCGAGCCGCCGGCCGACCCGGTACTGGTCAACACCGCAACGGTCACCGGCGGGAACGCCGTTGACCCGGCGACGGCGAACAACAGCTGGACCGACCGGCTGACCCTCGCCGCCACCGCCGACCTGGCCATCAACAAGACCGACGGGCGCGTCGAGGCGGTGCGCGGCGAGCCGATCACCTACGTCGTCACGGTCGCCAACAACGGTCCCGACAACGTCGTCGGCGCCACCGTCTCCGACCCCTTCGTCAGCGATCTCCTCGACGTCAGCTGGACGTGCAGCGCCACCCCGCCGGTTCCCGGAGAGCTGGTTCCGCTCGAGCTCGTCGCCCTGGCGGGCGCCTCGGCCACCACCGTCAGCCCGGACGGCGCCCATGTCTACGCGCTGGGCTCGACCGGCCCGGCCGCCGGTCGCCTGGTGGCCTACACCAGGGAGGTCGACCCGACCTCGCACCTGTATGGCAAGCTCGGCTTCCTCGAGGCGCACGAGCGCGACGCCGCGGTCAAGCTCGGCGGCGCCAGCGCTCTCGCCCTGAGCCCGGACGGCTCGCACCTTTATGTGGCGGCGGCGGGCGACCACGCGGTGCTGGTCTTCGACCGTCAGCAGCTCGTCGGCAGCCCGGACTACGGTCGTCTGAGCCTGGTCGGGGTGCTGGTCGACGGCGTCGACGGCGTCGACGGCCTCGCCGGCGCCCGGGCCCTGGCGGTCAGCCCGGACGGCAAGCACGTCTACGTCGCCGGCGCCGATGACGACGCCCTGGCGCTGTTCGCGCGCGACGCCGCCTCCGGCGGGCTGACCTTCGTCGCCGTCGTCGAGGACGGTGTTGGTGGGGTCGACGGCCTCGCCGGCGCCAGCGGCGTGGCGCTGTCGCCCGATGGCGCCCAGGTCTACGCCACCGGCGCCAGCGACGACGCGGTCGCGGTTTTCAGCCGTGACCCAGGAGACGGCGCCCTGACCTTCCTCGAGGTCGAGGTCGACGGCGTCGGCGGTGTTCTCGGCCTGGCCGGTGCGGCGGCACTGGCGCTGTCGCCCGACGGCGCCCAGGTCTACGTCGCCGGGGCCGATGACGCCGCCGTGGTCGCCTTCCTCCGCGACCCGACCTCCGGCGCCCTCACCTATGACCTGACCTACCAGGCGGGGATCGAGGGCCTGGACGGGGTCGGCGCCCTGGCCGTCAGCCCGGACGGCCAGCACGTGCTCGCCGCCGGCACCCTGGCGGACATGGTGGTCGTCTTCCGGCGCAATCCGGGCACCGGCCTCCTGACCCTGCAGGAGGTGCTGCGGGACAACTCGCCACCGTTTGACGGCCTCGCCGGCGTCCGCGGCCTCGCCTTCAGCCCGGATGCCGACGGCGCCGGCCCGGCAGGAAGCGCCCACGTCTACACTGCTGCGGCCGAGGACGGCATGATCGCGGTGCTCTCCCGGCGCCAACCCGACCCCGCCTTCGCCTTCGTCGAGCACGAGCGCGACGGGGTGGACGACCCCGACGATCCCGGCGGCACCGTCGACGGGCTCTACGGCGCCCGGGGCGCGGCCGTCGCCCCGGATGGCAAGCACCTGTATGTCACCGGTTTCGGGGACAACGCCCTGGCGGTGTTTGCCCGCGACGCCGCCGCCGGAACCGTTGCCGCGACGCGTCCCTTGCACCTCAGCTTCGTCCAGGCCGTCAAGGACGGCGTCGGCGCGGTCGACGGCCTGGCCGGCGCCACCGGGGTGGTGGTCAGCCCGGACAATCGGCACGTCTACGCCACCGGCCAGTCGGACAACGCGGTCGTTGCCTTCAGCCGCGACCTTGCAGGCGGCGTGCTGAGCTTCCTGGAGGTGCGCAAGGACGGCGTCGGCGGCGTCGACGGGCTGTCCGGCGCCGCCGGTCTCGCCCTCAGCCCGGACGGCGCCAGCCTGTACGTCGCCGGGCAGTTCGAGTCGTCGGTGGCGGTCTTCCGCCGGGAGACCAGCGGCAGCCTCAGCTGGCTCGAGCGCCAGGTCAACGGCACCGCCGGGGTCGAGGGCCTGACCGGAGTCACCGCGGTGGCGGTGAGCCCTGACGGCGCCCACGTCTACGCCGTCGGCCGGGTGTCAGACAGCCTGGTGGTGTTTGGCCGCGGCCTCGACGGACGGCTCAGCTTCCAGCAGGCGCTGTACGACGGCGTCGGCGCCGACGGGCTGGACCAGGCCCAGTCGGTGGCGGTGAGCCCGGACGGGGGTCATGTCTACGTCGCCGCCGGCGCCGACGACTCGGTCGCGGTCTTCCGCCGCGACACCGACAACACCAGCGCCACCTTCGGCTCGCTGGTCTTCCTGCGCCTGTACCGGGACGGCGTCGACGGCGTCGACGGCCTCGACGGCGCCCGGACGGTGAGGGTCAGCCCCGACGGCGCCAACGTCTACGTCACCGGCGAGAACGACCACGCCCTGGCGGTGTTCTCACGCATCGGCAATAGCACCAGCACCGAGTACGGGCTGCTGTCGCTGGTCGAGGTGAGGGTGGACGGGGTCGACGGCGTCGACGGACTGCGCCAGGCCTACGGCCTCGCGGTCAGCGCCGACAGCCGCCACGCCTACGTCGCGAGCCTCGGTGACAGCGCGGTGGCGGCCTTCGTCCGTCGCTCCGGCTCGAGCTGCTCGGCCAGCGGCACCGGCGACATCGAGGACGTCGTGGACATCGGGTTTGGCGGCTCGGTGACCTACACGGTGAGAGCCACCGTCGCTCCCGGCGCCACCGGCGACCCGGTCTACGGGAACCTGGTCAACGCCGCCTCGGTGCTGCCGCCCCTGGGCATCACCGACCCCGACCCGGGCAACAACCTGGCGGTCGACGTGGACGTCCTGAGACGTCGCTCGGACCTGTGGGCGAGCAAGACCGACGGACGCAGCACGGTCAACGCCGGCGATGCCCTCACCTACACCATCACGGTCGGCAACGACGGTCCCTCCAACGCCGTCGGCGCCACCGTCAGCGACGTCTTCTGCTCCGAGTTGCTCGACGTCTCCTGGACCTGTGAGCCGGTGGGGTCGGGCACGCTCCAGCTCGTCGAGGTGCAGCGCGACGGCGTGGGCGGCGTGACCGGCCTCGAGGGTGCGTCGGCGGTGGCGGTCAGCCCCGACCCGGACGGCCCCTCCGGGCCGCTGCCCGGCGGCCGGCACGTCTACGCTACCGGCCTGGATGCCGGCGCCCTGGTGGTCTTCGAGCGGGACGGGGCGAGCGGCCGGCTCACTCCGGTCCAGGTGCTGCGCGACGGCGTCGGCGGGGTGGACGGTCTGGCCGGCGCCAGCGACCTCGCGCTGTCGGCGGACGGTCTGCACCTGTATGCCACCGGGCAGATCGACGATGCGCTGGTCGCCTTCGCCCGGGATCCGGTCGACGGCGTCCTGGCGCCGCTGGCGGTCTACCGCGACGGGCTGGACGGGGTCGACGGTCTCGACCAGGCAGTCGCCGTGGCGGTCAGCCCGGACGGCGGCAACGTCTACGTCGCCGGGGCCAACGACGACGCGATCGCGGTCTTCCTCCGCGACCCCGCAAGCGGTCTGCTCGAGCTGCTGCAGGTGGCACGGGACGGCGTCGGTGGGGTGGACGGTCTGGACGGCGCCAGCGCGGTGGCGGTCAGTCCCGACGGCAACCACGTCTATGCGACAGGCTTCAACGACGGTGCGGTCGCGGTCTTCGCTCGCAGCCCGGTGGACGGCAGTCTGCTGTTCGTCGAGCGCAAGGGCAGCGCCTCGACCGCCGGTCTGGACGGCGCCAGCGCGGTCGTCCTCGACCCCCTCGGCCAGCATGTCTACGTCGCCGGCCGTCTCGACGACGCGGTGGTCGTGTTCACCCGCGAGGCGGCGAGCGGCCGTCTCAATCCCCTCCAGGTGGTGGTCGACGGCCAGGACGGCGCGCGTGGGCTCGGCGGCGCCAGCGCCCTGCTCGTCAGCCCTTCCGGCGGCCATCTCTACGTCGCCGGCCAGGGGGCGGACACGATTGCCCTGTTCCGGCGCGACCCGGCTACCGGGCGCCTCGAGTTCAGCGACTGGGTGCGGGACGGCGAGCGCGCCGAGGGGCTCGACGGGGTGACCGGCCTCGCCATCAGCCCCGAAGGCGCCCACCTGTACTCCGCCGCCCTGGTCTCCGACGCCGTTGCGGTGTTCGCCCGCCCGGGCGACTCCACCTGTCCGGCCAACGGGGTCGGCGACATCCTGACGACCGTGGACGTCGCCGCCGGCGGACGGCTGGTGTTCACGGCCCACGCGACCCTCGACCCGGCGGCGGACGGCATCCCTTGCCCGGCGCCTCTCGACCCGGATCGCCAGTGCCTGGTCAACCAGGCGACCGTGCAGAGTTCTCCCCTCGACCTCGCTGACCCCGATCTCGACGACAACCTCGCCACCGACGCTGACTATCTCGGTCGACGGGCCGACCTGTCGATCACCAAGGACGACGGCCTGGCCGAGTTTGACGGCCTGCTCGGCGCCTTCGACGTCGCGGTGGCGCCGGATAGCGGCGCCCACGTCTACGTCGCGGCGCCCGACGACGACGCCATCGGCGTCTTCGAGCGGACGACGACCAGCGGTCCGGACCTCGGCCGACTGCGCTTCCTCGCCGCGGTACGCGACGGCCTCGACGGCGTCGACGGCCTGTCCGGGGTCTCGGGCCTCGTGCTGAGCGGCGACGGCCGCCAGCTGTACGCAGTGGGCCCGGGCGACAACTCCGTCGCGGTGTTCGAGCGCGATGTCTCGACCGGCTCACTCACCCAGACCCAGGTCGTCCGGCATGGCCTCGGCGGCGTCACCGGTCTGCTCGGCGCCAGCGCGCTGGCCCTCAGCCCCGACGGCGCCCACCTCTACGTCACCGGCCGGGACGCCGACGCGGTGGCGGTCTTCGGGCGCAATCGTGACCCTGGCAGCGCCCAGTACGGGGTCCTCACCTTCGTCCACGCGGTGACCCCGAACGCCGGCGCCCAGGGTCTGACCGGCCCGAGCTTCGTCGCGGTCAGCGGCGACGGCGCCCACGTCTACGTCGCCTCGCCCCTGGGCAACGCGATCACGGTCTTCGACCGGGACTTCGACAGCGGCAGCGGCGCCTTCGGCCGGCTGAGCTACCTGAGCCACGTGGTGGACGGGATCGCCGGGGTCGACGGCCTTGCCGGGGTGAGCTCCCTGGCCCTGTCGTCCGACGGCCTCAGCCTGTACGCCGCGGCGCCGGCCGAGAGCGCGGTCGCATTCTTCTCCCGCGACGACGATCCGGGCTCCCTCAACTTCGGCCGGCCGTCCTTCGTCGCGGTGCTGCGCGACGGCGAGGGTGGGGTCGACGGCCTCGCCGGGGCGCGCGGCCTGCGCCTGACCCCGGGTGACGAGCACCTGTACGTCGCCGGCGCCGACGACAACGCCGTGGCGGTCCTGCACCGCGACCCGGCCACCGGCGACCTCGACTTCCACGGCCTGGTGCGGGAGGGCGACCGCCAGCTCCAGGGCGCCGTCGAGGTGGTGGTCCAGGGTCTCCTGGGTCCGGCTGCCCTGGCCCTCAGCCCGGACGGCAACCATGTGTACGTGGCGAGCGCGGCGAGCGGCGCCCTGGTCGGCCTGGTGCGCGACCCGGCGCCGAGTTCAGGCGATCTCGTCTACCTCGAGAGCTTCGCCGACGGCGGCGGCGGCGCCCCGCCCGGCAGCGTGGTTACCTACCGCATCGTGGTCAGCAACTCTGGGCCGAGCAACGTCCGCGGCGCCGTGGTCCGCGATGTCTTCCCCAACGAACTCGAGGATATCTTCTGGGAGTGCAGCACCGACGGCGTCGGCGCCAGCTGTGAGCAGCTCGAGGGCACCCGCGATCTCGAGGAGACGATCGACGTTCCGGCCCGCGGCCGGGTGATCTTCCGGGCGAGCGGTCGGCTGCGTCCCGGGGTCAGCGGCACCCTGAGCAACACCGCCACGGTCCGCGAGCCGGCGGGCGTGGTCGATCCCGACCCGTTCAACAACACCGCCACCGACGACAACACCGTGCTCGCCGCCGTTGCCGACCTGGAGATCGCCAAGGACAACGGCCTCAATGTTCTGGCCCCCGGCCAGGACGTGGCCTACCAGGTCACCGTCGGCAACCTCGGGCCGAGCCACGTCTCCCGAGCGGTGGTCGAGGACATCCTACCCGAGGCACTGACCGGGGCGAGCTGGAGCTGCGTCGCCAGCCCGGCGCCCGGGCTGCTCGACTTCCTCGACAGCGAGCAGGACGGCGTGAACCTGGTCGACGGCCTCGCCGGTGCCTCCGGAGTGGCGCTCACCCCGGACGGCCACCACCTCTACGTCTCCGCCGCCGCCGACCATGGGCTCGCCGTGTTCGAGCGCAACCGGCGCAACGGGCTGCTCGAGTTCGTCGCCTCCTACCGGAACGGTCTCGCCGGCGTCGACGGTCTCGCCGGAGCGGCCGCGGTGGCGGCCAGCCCCGACGGCGCCTACGTCTACGTCGCCGGCGAGCTCGACGACGCTGTAGCGGTGCTCGAGCGCGACCCGTCCACGGGTGAGCTCGTCTTCGTCGAGCTCGCTCGGGACGGCCTTGGCGGCGTCAACGGTCTGGGCGGCGCCCGCGACGTGCTGCTGAGCACTGACGGCGCGCACGTCTACGTGGCCGGAGGAGCTGACTCGGCGGTGGCCGTCTTCGCCCGCAGCTCGACCACCGGCGCCCTGAGCTTCGTCCAGGTACGCATCGACGGCAGCGGCGGCATCACCGGCCTGGCCGGCGCCTCGGCGCTGGCTCTCAGCCCCGCCGGCGACCACCTGTACGCCGCCGGCGAGACCGGCGACGGCGTGGCGGTGTTCCAGCGCAGCACGTCGACCGGCGCGCTGACCTTCGTCTCGTCGAAGCGCAACGGCGTCGGCGACGTCCCGGCCGGGGCCCTGGACGGGCCGATGGGGGTCGTCGTCAGCCCGAGCGGTTCGTTCGTGTGGGTGGCCTCGGCCGTCTCCGGCACGGTGGCCACCTTCGCCCGGAGCAC
>CAZKKP010000155.1:0-8290 GCA_964553295.1 uncultured Thermoanaerobaculia bacterium
GGTTTCGCTCTCAAGCTGGCCGAGGGCGATGACATCGCCACCGTGGTCGGGGGCGCTCTCGGGCTGTTCGGCGTCTTCGGTACCGTCCCGGCTGCATTCCTGCTGATGGTGGCCGCACTGCTCGCCGGTCGTCCCGGCGCGCGCTCCGTGCTGCTCGCAGCGGGGCGCTGGGTCGCAGTCGTGCTCGCGGCGGGGCGCTTCGACCGGGCGCTGTTCAGGATCGCTGGTCGCGGAACCAGGCGGCGGTGAGGGCGATGCCGTGCTCGAGCGAGGTCTCGATGCGCACGCCGAGCTCGCGCTCGAGGCGGGCGGCGGTGATGGAGGAGCGCTGCTGCTCGCCGGCCTTGGCCGGGCCGTGGCTGGCGGCGGGGCCGTTGCCGACCGCCCGGTGCAGGTGCTCGAAGAGCCGGTTGACGTCGGTCTCGAGCCCGGTGCCGACGTTAAAGACCTCGAAGCCGCGGCGGCCGAGGGCGGTGAGGTTGGCGCGGACGACGTCGGCGACGAAGACGTAGTCCCGGGTCTGGCGGCCGTCGCCGTTGATCATGGGTTGGCGGCCCTCGAGCAGGCGGTCAAGGAAGATGGCGACCACGCCGGCCTCGCCGTGGGGGCTCTGGCGCGGGCCGTAGACGTTGGCGTAGCGCAGGCAGACGACGTCGAGGCCGTACTGCGCGTTGTAGAAGTACAGGTAGCGCTCACTGGCGAGCTTGGATACGCCGTAGGGGGAGAGAGGCCGCACGGGGTGGTCTTCGTCGGCCGGGAAGACCTCCTGCTCGCCGTAGATCGCGCCGCCGGTGGAGGCGAAGACCACCTGGCGGAGGGCGCCGCGGCGGCCGCCCTCGAGCAGGTTGAGCAGGCCGCCGATGTTCACGTCGGCGTCGAACCGCGGGTCGTCCACCGAGCGGCGGACGTCCATCTGGGCGGCGTGGTGCACGAGCACCTCCACCTCGGCCTCGCGGATCAGGGTCGAGGCCGCTTCCGAGCGGATGTCGAGGACCGCCAGATTGGCGCCGTCGGGGACGTTCTCCTTGCGGCCGCTGGACAGGTCGTCGACAATCAGCACGCGGTGGCCGGCGGCGACGATGGCCTCGGCGACGTGGCTGCCGATGAAGCCGGCCCCGCCGGTGACGCAGATGTTCGACGGCATCGGAACCCCTCCTGCGGACCTGTCCGGTCTCCTCGCACTCGACCCGATCGGGCGGCCATTCTATCAGCGGCCCACCGACGAGGTGGCGCGCGGGTTGCTCGGCAAGGTGCTGGTGCGCCGTTTGGACGACGGGGTGGTCGCGCTGCGGCTGACCGAGGTCGAGGCCTACCTGGGCGTCGGCGACCGTGCATGCCACACCTTCGGCGGCCGCCGGACGGCGCGGGTTGCCGCGATGTGGGGTCCCGCCGGGCACGCCTACGTCTACCGGATCTACGGCGTGCACTACTGTCTCAACGTGGTGACGGTGGGGGAGGGTGTGCCCGAGGCGGTGCTGCTGCGGGCCGGGGAGGTGCTGGTCGGCGGCGAGCTGGCACGGCGGCGGCGGGGCAGGGGGCGAAGGCTCGTCGCCGGCCCGGGCATGCTCTGCCAGGCGACAGCGGTCACCCTCGCCGAGGACGGCGGCGATCTGTGCTACCGGGCCGGCGGCCTGTGGCTGGTCGATGACGGCCGGTCGCCGGCCGATCACCGAGTCGCGGCGACGCCCCGAGTCGGCGTCGCGCACGCCGGCGATGCGGCGGCCTGGCTGCTGCGCTTCGTCGTCGTCAGCCGCTGACGAGGCCGTCGAGCATCTCGAGCAGCGACGCGGGCTCGACCGGCTTCTGCACGTAACCCTCGGGGTTGTAGTGCTTGAAGCGGTCGAGGAAGGCCGAGAAGTCGGCGTTCAGGGTGTCCTGGATGCCGGTCACCAGCACCACCGGGATGTCCTGGGTGCGTGCGTCCTTGCGCAGCGCGACCAGGGTGCTGAGGCCGCCTCGCTCGGGCATCATCACGTCGAGCAGGACAACGTCGGGGTGGTGGTCGCGGGCGAGCGCGAGGCCGTCGTCGGCGCTGTTGGCGGTGAGCACGGCCCAGCCGTGGTCCGCGAGCAGGGTGCCGTGGTAGGTCGTGATGTCCGGCTCGTCGTCGATGATCAGCGCCGTCCTGTCCGCCATGAAACCTCCCGCCGGGCTTGGCCGCCCGCGTTGCCGTCATTCGTCCCTCTGAAGATAGCACTGGCCTGACGAGGTTCTCAACACAAATTCTCATGAAATTGAGACGCTGTCCATCGTTGATAATTCACAGTTGACAACTATGAGTTCGGGGATTAGTGTGGATTGCCATGAGGATCTCCACTCGCGGCCGCTACGCCCTCCGATTGATGCTTGACGTGGGCCGCCACGGCGCCGACGGTCAGCCGGTCAGCCTGGCGATGGTCGCCGAGCGGACCGGGATCTCCCGCGGTTACCTCGAGCAGCTGGCGCAGTCCTTGCGCTCGGCGCGGTTGGTGCGCGGCGTCGCCGGTCGCTTCGGCGGCTACCGGCTCGCCAAGGCCCCGGCGGAGATCAGCCTGGGCCAGATCCTCGAGGCGGCGATCGGCCCGATCTGCGTCGTCGACTGCGTGGACGACCCGGAGTCGTGCCCGCGGTCGGAGTACTGCGAGTGTCGGGTGGTCTACGACCTGATCAACCGCAGGGTCGGCGAGGTGCTCGACGAGTTCACCCTCGCCGACCTGCTCGACCCCCGACGCGGCCGCAAACGCAGGGAGGCGATGGAGCTGGAGAGGTTGGTGACCGTCGACACATCGGGATGACGAGGACACACGAGCGCGGGTCAGGACCCGCGCTCGCTGCTTCTGGCACGGGTCCGAGGGAGGAGGAGTTCATGGTGGAGCGGAGAGTCGGGAACGCGAAGCTGACCCTCTCAGGCGGTGACATCACCGAGCAGGAGGTGGACGCCTTCGTGTTCGACATCACGAGAGACGCGAAGCTCGGCTCGGGCTTCGGCGGCGCGATCCAGCAGCGCGGCGGGGTGGCGATCCAGAAGGAGCTCGACAGCATCGGAGCGGTGCCCACCGGCGAGGCGGTGGTGACCCAGGCGGGGCTCCTCAAGGCGAGCTGGATCATCCACGCCAACGGCCCGAAGTTCCGCGAGGAGGACGAGGAGGGCAAGCTCCGCCGGGCGACTCGGTCGGCCCTGGTGCGGGCCGAGGAGAAGGGCGTCAAGGTGCTCGCCATTCCGCCCATCGGCACCGGCCTCTATCAGGTCCCGGTCGACCTCTGCGCCCGAGCGATGGTTGACGAGATCGCGCTTCACCTGTCCAACGGCAGCCCTCTGGAGGAGGTCCGGATCGTCGCGCCGGACCCTCGCGACCGGGCGCCCTTCGAAGCGACCCTCCGGTCGCTCGGGGAAGGAGTCTGAGATGCACGAGCCCAGCCCGCTGCTGCACGCCGCCGAGGTCATCCACTGGTGCGCCCTCGGCGTGATGGCGATCGTCTACACCCTCAGGCTGCGCTGGCTGCTGTCCTTCAAGGCCGGCGTCGACCGCTCGGCCCCGGGCGCGCCGGAGCGGACGTCCGCGTCGGCCGGCGCCTGGTACTCGCTGCTCAACGTCGCCATGCCCTGGTCGATGGAGAGCACCCGCCGGGGCTTCCTCTTCTACCTGTCCTTCGTGCTCTTTCACGTCGGCGTGGTGTCCGGCATCGGGCTCGCCTTTCTGAGCACCGTCGCGACCGGCTTCCTGCAGCTGCCGGTGGTCTCCTGGTTCGTCGGCGGCACCCTCCTGATCGCCTTTCTGGTCGCGGTCTACCGGGTGCTCCGCCGCCTGCTGCGGCCGGTGATGCGGCTGATCAGCACCCCTGACGACTACTTCTCCCTGGGGATGTTGACGATCTGGTTCGGCCTCGGGGCGGCGACCCAGGCCCACCTGGTCGGTCTGGGCGGCTTCGAGAACGGGCTGATACTGGTCGCCTACCTGCTCCTGACCAGCTTCTTTCTTCTTTACGTGCCGTTCTCGAAGATCTCCCACTACCTCTACTACCCCTTCACCCGCTTCTGGATCGGGCGCACGCTCGGCCACCGCGGCAGCTACCCGATCGCTCGGGGCTAGGAGGTTCCCGTGAGCAAACCGGCGAAGGCGCACAAGATAACCATGATGGAAGAGCAGCTGGCGAGGAAGCTGAACCGCCAGGTGGTCGGCTCCCTGGTCGGCTGCGTGCACTGCGGGATGTGCAACGAGTGCTGCCACTACGTGCTCACCCACCCTGACGACCCGACGATGACCCCGTCCTACAAGGCCGACCAGCTGCGCAAGCTGTTCAAGGCCAACCACGACTGGACGGGCAGCGTGTTCCCCTGGTGGGTCGGGGCGGACAAGGTGCCGCTGACCGACGACGACCTCGAGAAGCTCAAGGACATCGCCTTCGGCACCTGCACCAACTGCCGGCGCTGCACCGTCAACTGCCCGATGGGCGTCGACACCGCGACCTTGAACCGGATCATGCGCGGATTGCTCACCCACGTCGGCGTGATGCCGGAGGGCGTCCGGGTGGTGTCCAAGGACCAGTGGGAGCTCGGCAACCAGATGGGCGTGCTCAAGGAGGACTACCTCGACACCCTGGAGTGGATGTCCGAGGAGCTCGAGGAGGACCTCGGCCACGGCGAGGCGGCGATCCCGGTCGACAAGCCCGGCGCCAGGATCATGTACGCCATCAACCCGCGCGAGGTGAAGTACGACCCGCGGACCATCAAGGAGGCGGCGCTGATCTTCTGGGCGGCGGGTGAGGACTGGACGATGCCGTCGGAGGGCTGGGACAACACCAACTTCGGCCTGTTCTCCGGCGACGACGCCCTCGGCGGCGCCTCGGCCCGGCGCGAGTACGACAAGGCCCGGGAGCTCGGCGTCGAGAAGATCGTCATTTCGGAGTGCGGCCACGGCTACCGGTCGACCCGCTGCGAGGGCGTCAACTGGGCCGGCGAGACCGAGCCGGTGCCGATGGAGAGCTCGGTGGTCACCATGCTGAGCTATGTCAGGGAGGGAAAGATCAAGGTCGACCCCACCCGCAACCCGGAGCGGGTCACCTTCCACGACTCGTGCAACAACGCCCGCAGCTGCGGCTTCTACGAGGAGCCTCGGGAGCTGCTCCGGCTGGTCACCATGGACTTCGAGGAGATGACCCCGAACCGTGCCGAGAACTACTGCTGCACCGGCGGCGGCGGCGCGATGTCGATGTCCGAGTACACCCCCCGGCGTCTCCGCTCGGCCAAGGTCAAGGCCGACCAGATCGCGGCGACCGGGGCCAAGATCGTCGTCACCAGCTGCCACAACTGCGTCGACGGGCTGGCGGACCTGATCCGCCACTACAAGCTCGGCTGCGAGGTCAAGCAGCTCGTTGACCTGGTGGCCAACGCCCTGGTCCTCGACGGCGCTCCGGCGGTCCCCGAGGCCGAGGCGGCGGCGCCGGTCGCGGCCCTGCCCCTCGCCGGTCGGCGGGTGCTGGTGGTCGACGACGAGGAGGATGTCCGCACCTTCTTGACGACTCTCTTCGAGGACGCCGGCGCCTCGGTGCTCGAGGCCGAGGACGGCGACGGGGCGATGCGCATCGCGATCGCCGAGAAACCGGACATCATCACGCTGGACCTGTCGATGCCCGGCAAGAACGGGGTGCAGACCTTCGTCGAGCTGCGCACCACCGAGGCGACCCGCTCGATCCCGGTGTGCATCATCACCGGCCACCCCGAGTTCCGCCAGGTGATCTACGAGCGGCCGGTACCGCCCCCCGAGGCCTACCTGCCGAAGCCGGTGGACGAGGAGAAGCTGGTGTCGTACATGGCGCACATCCTCGCCAACCCTGGACAGGCTCAATGACCTTGATGGCGGCGACCGGGTCCGATCCCCGGTCGGCCGCCCGCTGACGGGACCCGGAGGCCGACGATGCGCGCCATCAGTATCCGAGGGTCGGTCGAAGAGGATCGGGACCGTTACCGCGAGTACTGGGAGGAGATGCCCTGCTACCTCTCGGTGCACGACCGCGACTTCCGGATCGTCGACGGCAACCGGCGGTTCCGGGAGGACTTCGGCGATCGGCTCGGGGAGTACTGCTACCGGGTCTACAAGGGGCGCGAGGAGATCTGCCCGGAGTGCCCGGTCGAGGCGACCTTCGTCGACGGCACGAGCCATGGCTCCGAGCAGCTCCTGACCACTGTCGCCGGCCGCCAGGTGCCGGTGATGGTGCACACCACGCCGATCCGCGACGAGCGCGGCGAGGTTGTCGCGGTGATGGAGCAGCACACCGATGTCTCCGAGGTCAAGCGCCTCCAGACCGAGCTCGTGCTCAGCCAGCGCCGGCTCGCCCAGCTCTTCGAGGAGGTGCCCTGTTTCATCACCGTGCAGGGCCCCGACCGGGTAATCCAGCACGCCAACCGACGCTTCCGGGAGACCTTCGGCGACGGCGTCGGCGACCACTGCTACCGGGTCTACAAGCACCGCGAGGAGCAGTGCCTGACCTGTCCGATGCTCGAGACCTACCACGACGGCCGGATCCGCGAGTACGAGGGCGTGGTGCGGTCCCGCGACGACCGCGAGGTGCACGTGCTGGTCACCACCGCGCCGGTGCGCGGCGCCGACGGCGCCGTCGAGGCGGTCATCGAGATGGGCGTCGACATCACCCAGATGCGGCACCTGCAGTCGCAGCTGACCTCGATCGGCCTGCTCGTGGGCTCGATCTCGCACGGCATCAAGGGGCTGCTGACCGGCCTGGACGGGGGCATCTACCTGGTCAACTCGGGCTTCGCCAAGGACCAGCCGGAGCGCGTCAAGAAGGGCTGGGACATGGTGCAGCGCAACGTCGACCGGATCCGGTCGATGGTGCTCGACATCCTGTACTACGCCAAGGACCGCGAGCTTACCCCGGCGCCGATCGACGTCGGCGAGCTGTTTGCCGACCTCCGCCAGGTACTCGAGCGCAAGGCCGATGACGCCGATGTCCGCCTCGAGCTCGAGGCCCAACTCGGCGCCGGGACCTTCGACGGGGATCCCCAGGCCATCCGGGCGGCGCTGGTCAACTTCCTCGAGAACTCGGTTGACGCCTGCCGCGCCGACCGCGACAAGGACAGCCACCTGGTGCGCCTGGTGGCGCGCCGCACCGATCCCTGGATGGTCTTCGAGATCACCGACAACGGCATCGGCATGGACCGCGAGACCCGGGACAAGATCTTCTCGCTGTTCTTCTCGTCCAAGGGCATCAAGGGCACCGGGCTCGGCCTGTACATCGCCAACCGCATCGTCGACAAGCACGGCGGCACGATCTCGGTGGAGTCGGAGCCGCAGCGCGGCTCGCGCTTTCTGATCCGGCTGCCGCTCGAGGCCCGGCCGAGCACGCGGCCGGAGGAGGCCGCCACCGGGGGGTAGCCGATGACGTCGAGACGGGTGCTGGTGGTCGACGACGACCCGGACATCGTGGACTACTTCGGGTCGCTGCTGGAGGACGACGGCTTCGAGGTCGCCTCCGCCAACCGGGCCGCCACCGCCCTCGACGAGGTCGACCGCTTCCGACCGGACCTGGTGGTGGTCGACGTGGCGCTGCCCGGCCGCTCGGGCCTCGACCTGCTGGTCACCCTGCGCCGCCACCCCGAGTGGCGCCGGCTGCCGGTGGTCGTCGTCACCGGCAACGACGTCGTGGTCCAGGACGAGTGCCAGTCTTACCTGGGCTCCTACTCGGACGTCCGGGGCCCCGACGGCATCTTGGCCAAGCCGATCGCCGCCGACGAGCTGCTCAGGATGGTGCGGGCTCTGGTGACGACCCCGTAGTACCCCTCGCCATGAGTGTGCTGGCATTCGGGCGCCGTGGCGGACCAGGCGCTGGTGTCGCCGGACTCGAAGCCGTCGGCGAAGAGGGGCGTCAGCTGCAGCAGGACCTTCAGCGCGCCCTCCTCGGGGAAGGCATAGGTGTCGAGCTCGTGGTAGGCGATGGCCGTGCCCCCGTCGCGAGAGTCGATCGCGACCGCTGCGCCTTCATGGGCGTACGCGCCGCCGCCGTCCAGCGTGGTGCAGACCCAGGTGGGCAGGGGAACCGGACCACCCGACAGCGGGCCGCAGTTGGGCGCCGCTCCCGCCGGCGCGGCGCCCCGGGGCTGGGCGAATCGGAGCACCGAGGGACCGGGACCGGACGCGTCCCGGTAGGCGATCATCGGCTGGCCGTCGGGGTCCGCGGCCAGGGCGACGGTGCGGCCCGCTGCGACGTGGCCGACGTTCTCGATGACCCGGCACCGCCACAGCCAGTCCATCCAGTTGCTCGACCACCCGCAGTTGCCCCCGGCGCCGGGGCCGAC
>CAZKKP010000156.1:0-8281 GCA_964553295.1 uncultured Thermoanaerobaculia bacterium
TCGCTCCGCGGCGCCGAGCTCCTGGGCTGGCTCGACTCGGCCGAGCTCCGTCGTCAGCTCCGTCGAGCTCGTGCGTTGCTCTTTCCGAGCCGCTGGCAGGAGCCCTTCGGCATCCTCGGGGTGGAGGCGCTGGCCGAGGGCGCCCCAGTGGTCGTCGCGACCTCGGGCGGCGTCAGCGACTGGGCCGCGGTGGGCTGCCTGCCGGTGCCGGCCGGCGACGTCGCGGCGATGGCCGGCGCCGTCCGCCGCCTGGCAGCGGACCCACACCTCGCTCTCCGGCTCGGCGAGGAGGGCCGGGTGTGGGTCGGCGAGCGGTTCGCCCGCAGCCGCCTCGAGCCCCGGCTCCACACCATCTGGCAGGCTGCTGCGGGCTGATGGCCGGCGTCGAGGTCGCCACCGGGCAACCTGTCCGGAAACGCACCGAGCCGGGGCGCGAGGGCCCCGGCTCGAGAGATCATCGGCGGTCGGAAGTCAGCGGGCGACGTCCTTCAACGACAGACCCTGCTCCCGCAGGAAGCTGAGCAGGCCCTTGCGGTCGATGGTGCGCAGGGCCCGCGTCGAGATGCGGACGCGCACCGACCGGCCGAGCTCGGGAACGTAGACGCGCTTGGACTGGATGTTGGGCAACTGGCGCCGCTTGGTCTTGCGGTTCGAGTGGGAGACCCGGTTGCCGGTCAGCGGCTTCTTGCCCGTGAGGGCGCAACGGCGTGCCATCGTCTGCTCCCCTCCCCGGCCTAGCGAGCTTCCTTGAAGGTCACGTGCTTGCGCACGACAGGATCGTACTTCTTCAGCTCGAGGCGATCGGGAGTGTTCTGCTTGTTCTTCTTCACGTAATAGATGTAAGAGCTTTCCGAGCTCTTGAGCTTCACCATCACTCGATGTCCCTTGCCTGCCATCACCTACCCCCTTCCTTCGAAGGTCCGGGGATGATACGGGCCGCGACGGGTTCTGTCAAATGCGGTCGCGAGCCGCCGCGACACCGCGTCTCAGTCCTCCATCACCGCCAGCCCGGGCAGGCGCTCGTCGGCGATGAAGGCGAGGGCTGCCTCGCCGCCACAGACCACGTGGGAAACCTCCTTCAGCCGGCGCACTCCGCCGACGGCCGCGACGGTGTCCAGGCCGGCCATGACGCTGAAGCCGGGGGCAGCGCCAAGGGCTCTTGCCAACGTCCTGGAGGCGGCAGTGTTCAGCCCGGTCCCGCCGGCGATCGCGGTTTCGCCGCACCAGAAGGCGGTCTCGGCGTCGGCCAGGGCCTCTCGCAGCCGTCCGAGGGTGGCCGGACCGATGTCGACCGGCTGATGTCTCGCGCCCAGCCGGTCGACCATCACGGGCCGCCGCGCCCGGCCGACCCTCAGGTCAAAGGGGAGGAGCGGCTCGACCTGCAGCTCCAGCATCGTCTCGAGCAGCCGTGCCGCCGCCTCGCGCCAGCGCGGCTCGACCTCGAGCGCAAACCCTCGAGCTGCGAGCATGGCGAGACCGAGCTCGCCCACCGCGGCGAAGCTGTCCGCCCGGGCGATGAGCCGTGCCGCCGCGGCGAACAGTCGGTCTGAGCATCGACCGCCGAGCACCGCCACGTTGGGCCGCTCCGGTCGGTTCATGAGGCAGGCCAGGGCGTCGACCTCGGTCTGCATCGCCCGGCCGATCGCCCGCCGGCCTTCCGGGAACCCCGCGGCGATCGCGCAGGCCGAGGCGAGCTCCAGGTGGGCCACCGCGAAGGCGTCGCAGACGAAGTGCGAAAAGGGCGCCGCGAGCTCCAGCGCGAGCTCCGGGTCGCCGACGGTCTCCCCCGGCGCCGCGGCGAGATCGCCGAGCAGCAGGACATGGTCCGCGCGCTGCGCGGCAATCCGGCGGGCGACGCGTTCTCCGACGCATTCGGCCAGAGGCTCGACGGAGCGCCCGAGCAGGGTCTCCAGAGCTGAGGCAAGCTCCTCCGACGCCGAGCCCGACTCCCCGTTCCATGCGGTCGCGAGGGTCACGGCGGCGCCGCGCTCGACCAGCCAGTCGACGGTCGAGAAGATCTCGGGCAGCCTCGGGTCGTCGACGACGGTCGACGTCTGCAAGAAGCCCTCGAGGTCGATCCTGACGAGAGCCCGACCTCCTTCGAGACCCCTCAGGTCCTCCAGGCTACGCACCGGCATGCTCCCCCTCGAACGATGGTCCGATCGTTCTCGTCGTCCGGCCGATGATAGCAGTCACTTCAACCTGTTCGCTGAGGACGCGCCGCATGCGGCCAGCCGGCCCGCGAGCCACGCGACGAGCTCCACCTCGAGGTCACGTCGCAGCCAGGCGAGCTGGGGATCGGCCAGGGCGACCGCGAGCGATCCTCGAGGCGTGGCCAGGAGCTGCATCGCAGCCACCTGCAGCTGGAGCTCGACCAGGACCCGGACGCCGCCCCCTGGGCCGAGCGCCGGAACCGCCCTCTCGAGCACCCGCCCGGGCGCCTGGAGCCGGTCGCGCTGCCACGAGAGCAGGGTGAAGACCTCGGTCGCCGGCAGCCCGACCTCGAGCAGCGTCGGCATCGCCTCGAGCAGGCGCAGCAGCAGCGGCCTTCCGACGAGGGTGCGCCCGACCACGGCCGCGAGCCGGGGGAGCGAGCGCCTCCGCCCGGTGGGCCGGCCGAGCGCCGCCTCGAGCGCCGTGAACCAGCCGGCGAGCTCCTCCCGGAGCAGGCCGAGGGCGAGGTGCTCACGATCGACGAAGTACATCGAGGCGAATCCCGCCTTGGTTCCCGCTCGCCGGGCGACGACCTCGAGGGTGACCTCGCTGAAGGGCTGCTCGAGGAAGCAGGACCGCGCCTGTACCAGGATCTCGGCCCGCCGCCTCTCGCTCTCCTGGCGCGCCCGCTTCCGTCGCTCGGGGTCGATCAGTCGTCCCATGGCCGCACCTCCCAGCCGCCTCACGTCTGAGGACCGAGCACGAGGTGACCGGCCCGGACCAGCTTCCAGAACACGATCCACGCCTCGAGCTCGGGCAGCGGCGAGATCTTGACGATCGAGGACATGCTGCTTGCCCCGTCGACCCTCGACAGCACGAACCCCTCCTCCGGGGTCAGGCCGGCGTCGACGAGCTCGAGCAGCGGTTTGGAAAGCACAGGCATCGCCTCCGGATCGAGGCCCGAGTCGGTCAGCAGCGACCTCAGCTCGCGCTCGAGCTCGCCGACCGCGCCCCGCAACAGATGGTCGTGGGGCTCGAGGCTGGTCGCCGCGCGCAGGTGGCGGAGCGCGAGCTCGAGCTCGCCCGTCGCCAGATGGCTTCGCGCCTGGGCGACGAGACCGGAGGCACTGTCGACCTGATGGCCGCTCCCGAGTTCGCGCTCGACGACCCTCGCCCGGACCACCTTGAGCTCGCCCCGACCGACCGCCTCGGCGACGGTCTTGGCGACCGCGAACTCACTGGAGTGGCTCTCCATGCAGAGTTCCTCGACGCTGCGGTCGTCGTTCACCAGCTCGAGGATCGCGCGTTGCCGGCTGTCGAGGTCGTGCCTGACCTCGCGCCCGGTTCCGACTCTGACCGGGACCGCATGACCGTTCGGCACGACCTCGCGGATCTTCTCCCACTCGTCCAGCCGCTGCATGCCCTCGAGCAGGATTCCGGTGACGTTGAGCGAGATCGGTACCATCTCGTGCTCGGGAAGCTCGTCGCTGACGAAGCGGAAATCCCCATCCGGCCACGAGAACAGGTCGAAGATCCCGTCTTCCGCCTTGAGCACCAGCATGCGGTCGAGATCCTCGCTGCTGATCACTCCCTGGTCGACGAGGATCTTGCCGAGCAGCGCTCGACGCTGCTCCTGCTGGCCGACCGCCGCGGCGAGCTGCGCCTCGGAGATGAAGCGGTGGCTGACCAGGAAGTGGCCGAGGTACTCCCGTGGGTCGCTCGAGGCGGCGGACACGATCCTCCCGTGGTCGAAGTAGATCCTCTTCTCCACCCGACCATTGCTCACCTCCAGGGTGCCGGTCGAGACGTTCGAGGCCAGCCACTGCAGCAGATCCGGCAGGCTCATGGTGGCCAGTCGTCCGACGATGCCCATGACTCACGACGGTAGCGGACTTCCGGGCCGGATGTCCACGCAGGGAATCGGCCACGGGCCGTCGAGGGTCACCAGGCGACGACCGGGAGCTCGACCCAGAAGACGGTGCCGCGACCCTCCTCGCTGTCGAAACCGATCTCACCGTCAAGGCGATGCACTATCGCCCGGGAGATCGCGAGCCCGAGGCCGGTGCCCTCGGCGCGCCGGTGGTCCTGGCTCTCGGCCTGGGCGAACTTCTCGAACACCCTCGACCGGAACGATGCCGGGATCCCCGACCCGGAGTCGGCGACCGAGATCCGCACCACGGCCTCCCGCCGCTCGACCCGGACTCGCACGGCGGTGGACGACGGCGCGTGGCGGGCGGCGTTCGAAAGCAGGTTGACGAGCACCTGTTCGAGCCGCTCGCCGTCGACCTGCACCCTCTCCTCGGGCGCCTCGAGCTCGAGCTGGAAGCGGACGCCGTAGCGCGCCTCCAGGCCGCGCACCACATCGAGGGAACGCCGGACGATCGGACCGATCGCGACCCGCTCGAGGCGGAACGGCATCTCGCCGACCTCGAGCTTGTGGCTGTCGAGCAGGTCGTCGATCAGGCGCTGCAGGCGCTCGCTGTTGCGGTCGGCGAGCTCCACGAGCTCGAGAGCCTCACGCCCGAGCGACCCGGCGACGCCGCCCTTGAGCAGGCCGAGGGATCCGCGGATCGAGGTCAGAGGCGTCCGCAGCTCGTGGTTGACGATCGACAGGAACTCGTCCTTGAGCCTCTCCGCCCGGAGCGTCTCACGCAGATCCCGGGCGACGCAGACGAAGCCCTCGAGCTCGCCGATGTCGCGACGCATCACCGAGAACGAGGCGAGCACCGGCACCACCTCGCCGGTTCGCGTCCTCAGGAGGCTCGAAACGCCCTGGGCGGACTCGCGACGGGCGAAAGCGTCCGCCAGGGGATCCGGCGCCCGGCCTCCGACCAGCAGCTGGGTGAAGGCGCGGCCCTCGAGCTCGCCCTCCGGGTAGCCGAGCAGCAGGCAGGTCGCCGGGTTGACCCGACGGATCCGCCCGTCGGGCTCGATCACGACAATCGCCTCGCCCATGGTGCGCAGGACCTGGCGCAGGTAGTCCCGGGACACGGTGGTCTCGCGGAGCCGGCGGGTCATGTCGTTGAACGCCTCGACCAGCTGCCCGACCTCGTCCCGCGCCTCGACGGGGATCGGCGGCGGCGTCTCGCCCCGACCGACCACCGCGAAGGCGTCCGAGACCCGCGCCAGGGGACGGGTCACGGTGCGCGCCACGACCACGGAGACGACGACTCCGAGCAGCACGAAGGCGGCTCCGGTGAAAGCTGTATGCCGGGAAAGCTCCGCCCTCTCCCGTGAGAGCGCCTCCAGCGAGAAGCCGATCTGCACGCCGCCGCGCAGCTCGCCACCGACCCGGACCGGCTGGGTGAGCCGGAGGGTCGCGTCCCGCACCTCGATCAGCGTCGAGCCGCTGACCACGGCGTGGCCGCACTCACGCTCCGGGATCCGCTGGTGGCGCCTCGGGTTCTCGAAGGTGCCGTCGGTGAGCACCCGGCACTCCTCGTCGAAGGCCAGGGCGTCGACGACGTCGGGCTGCGCCCGCAGCTCGCCGATCATGCCGCGCAGCTTCTGGATCTCGAGCAGCAGCAAGGCGTCCGAAGCGTTGGCGCCGGCGACGACGATCAGGATCCGCCCCCGCTCCACCAACTCCTGGCGGAGCCTGTCGGACTGCAGCCGCACCGCCACCACCGTCACCACGAGGCCGGAGGCCAACACGAACAGCGAAACCACCGCGAGGATGCGCCAGTACAGGGGCAGGCGACGGGTCACGGCCGCACCTGCCCGCCGAGGTCGTCGGTGACGAAGGGCAGCAGGGCCGACACCCGGGCGAGCGCCCTCTCCGGCTCGACCGGAAAGCGGTCGAAGCGGGCCGTCTCCTCGTATCGAAGCAGCGCCTGACGCCCGCGCTCGTCGAGATGCAGCTCGAGCAGGACGTTCTCGATGGCGTCGCGCACCTCCGCCGGCAGGTCGCGTCGACAGCATGCGATGTTGCGCGGGACCTCCTCGGACTCGAGCAGCACCATGAGCTCTCCGCGCCGTTCGCCCGCCAGGCTGACGAAGTACTCGGCGTTGGCGGCGCCGGCCACGATGCGGCCCTTGAGAACCCACATCATGGTGTTCTCCGAGTCGTTGGAGAACACGTAGCCGACGACGTCCGGGGGAACTTCGGCGGCGACGTCCTCGTAGCGCTCGAGCTTGAAACCGCGCTCGGCGAGGCTGGCCTTGGGGAGCAGGAAGCTCGAGGTCGAGAAGGGCTCGCCGAAGGCGATGACCCGCCCCTGGAGGTCCTCCACCGAGCGCAGCCCGGCATCCCGGCGGGCGAAGAGCACGCTCCGGTAGGACACCTCGCCGCGCTTGAGACGACGGAGCAGCGGTCGAGCACCGGTCTCCCGAATGACCCAGCTGACGGGGAACGGGCTGTCCAGATAGAGGTCGACCTCACCCCGTTGAACCCGGGCCGCCATGGCGCCGAGGGACGGCTCGACGACCACCCGCGCGCGACCAATGCCGACACCGTGCAGGCGCGACGCCAGCTCCTCGGCGAAGGCGAGGACCATCGCGTGCTCCCGAGCCGGCTCCAGGGACACCGCGCCGATGGTCAACACCCCGGCCGGAGTTGCGCCGTCGTCCGGGACCCTGGTCGTCGTCGACAGCGGGCGCCGATCCCCGCAGGCGGTCAAGGCGATCGCGGCGAGGGCGAGAGCGACCGCTGTCCGGCACTGCGGTCGGTACCTGTCCCTTGTCATGGCGCGGCGCTCACTCAGCCACCACCCCCGTAACCTCATCATAGCCGCCCGGGCGCCTCTCATCACCCGGCACTTCTCCCGGTCGGTTGCTCCTGGACCTCGGCCCACAGCTCGCGGATCCTGTCCGCGAGAGTCAAGGGGTCGAACGGCTTGCGGATCACCGCGAGAGCACCTACGGTGAGCAGGTGCTGGACCTCCTCCTCGCGAGCGCGAGCGGTCAGGAAGACGATCGGCACCTCGGGCTCCCGGTCGAGACTGCGGATCGCCGCCGCGACGGTCGGACCGCTCATGCCGGGCATCATGACGTCGAGGATCACCAGATCCGGCTCGACCACTCGCAGGCTCTCGAGCACCTCGGCGCCGCCCGCGCACAGGTGGACCTCCAGCCCGCCGAGTCGCTCCAGGGCGAGCCAGAGAACCCCCCGGATGTCCGGGTCGTCCTCGGCCACGAGCACCCGCCGCAGCGTTCGCGCCTCGGTCATCGTGGCCGCGCTCGGCACGCTTCTACGGCGTCACTCGGGTCCAGGTCGTGGTCCGGCCGAGCAAGGACACCCCGACGAAGCCGCGGACCCTGAGCTCACCATGGTCGCCGAGCTGCGCCTTGCAGCGGTACGTCTTGCCGTTGTCAGGGTCGTAGATGGTCCCCTTGTGCCAGCCCCGGCCGTCGAAGACGAATCCCGCCACGATCGGCAGGCCGAGAATCGGCCGCGAGCGCAGCGCCGGGTCGGCGTTCTCCCGGTCGACCTTCGGCTGGCCGGCCATCCCCTGCTCGTCGTCGTCGCCGTAGACCGGCTTCTCGAGCCACACGATACGGCCGTGGTACGTGCCGTCCTGCTCGAAGATCTCGACGTGTGCGTTGCCGTCCTCGTCATCCGGCTCGGTCGCCCACAGACCGAGGATGGCATCGCCGTCGCCCGCGATCCCGGGCGCCGCCGCCGCTGCGAGAATCGCCACCATCAGCACCGCGGTCCAAGCCTGCATTCCTCCACCTCCATCTCGCCTCTCTACAACGACATCATACCCGTACGTACGCGGCATCCCGTAGCCGGATGACGGATCCCCGACCAGGATCCCGACCCCCGTCCCCCGTCCCCTGTCCCCTGATCCTCGGCAGAGGCCCCAGTCCACCGGGGATGCCGTGCCCACGACCTTCCGGTATGCTACGCGGCCATGATCGCGGTGACCGGGCTCGGCAAGTCCTTCGGGGCGCAGACGCTGTTCGACGAGGCCTCGTTCCAGCTCAACCCGGGGTGTCGCTACGGCGTGGTCGGCGCCAACGGCTCGGGCAAGACGACCCTGCTGCGGATCCTCATCGGCGAGGAGGAGCCGACCTCCGGCCTGGTCGCGATCCCCCGCAGGCTGCGCCTGGGCACGCTGCGCCAGGACCGCTTCCTGGCTGACGAGGTGCCGATCCTCGAGGCGGTGATGCGCGGCCACACCGA
>CAZKKP010000157.1:0-8274 GCA_964553295.1 uncultured Thermoanaerobaculia bacterium
CGGCCTGCGCGATCTGCCTGGGAACCAGGTGGCGGCGCGCGATCTCGAGCTTCTCCTCCTCGGTATAGGCGTTGAGCTCGATGACCTCCATGCGGTCGAGGAATGCCGGCTGGATGGTGTCGGTGACGTTGGCGGTGGCGATGAACAGCACCCGCGACAGGTCGTAGGGCACCCCCAGGTAGTGGTCGCGGAAGGTGTCGTTCTGCTCGGGGTCAAGCACCTCCAGCAGCGCCGAGGACGGGTCGCCGCGGAGGTCGGCGCCGAGCTTGTCGACCTCGTCGAGCATGAACACCGGGTTCGAGGTCCCGGCCTGCTGCAGGCCCTGGATGACCCGACCCGGCAGGGCGCCGACATAGGTGCGGCGGTGTCCGCGAATCTCCGCCTCGTCGCGGACGCCGCCCAGAGAGGTGCGCACGAACTGGCGTCCGAGGGCACGAGCGATCGACCGGCCGAGAGAGGTCTTGCCGACCCCGGGCGGGCCGACGAAGCACAGGATCGGACCCCGGCCCGCGGGGTTGAGCTGGCGCACTGCGAGGAACTCGATGACTCGCTGCTTGACCCGCTCGAGGTCGTAGTGGTCCTCGTCGAGGATCGTCCGGGCGGCGCGGATGTCGAGCTGGTCCGGCGACACCTTCGCCCAGGGGAGGGTCGTCATCCAGTCGAGCCACGTCCGCACCACCGAGGTCTCTGCTGCGTCGGGGTGGAGGCTGGAGAGTCGGCGCAGCTGCGTGTCGAGCTCGGTGCGGACCTCCTCGGGCAGCTCGAGCTCGTCGGCCTTCGCCCGGTACTCGGCGACCTCGCGCTCGACGTCGTCACCCTCGCCGAGCTCGTCGCGGATGGTCTTCAGCTGCTGGCGGAGGAAGTACTCGCGCTGGCTCGACTCGACCTCGGTGCGGACCCGCGACGAGATCTCCTGCTCCATCTCCAGGAGCGCGGTCTCGCGGGTGAGGAGCTCGTGCACCAGCTCGATCCGTTCACGGGCCTCGATCGTCTCGAGCACGCGCTGCGCGTCATCGACCTTGAGGCCGAGGTTCGAAGCGGCGAGGTCGGCGAGCCGGCGGGGGTCGTCGAGGCTGGAGGCGATCAGCATGACCTCCGGCGAGATCGCCTTACCCATAGTGCTGACCCGCTCCAGGCCCTGGCGCACCGCGCGGGCCAGCACCTCGAGCTCGACCGGCAGCGTGCCCTCGAGCGTCGGTTCCTCGAGTCGGGAGACGCGAGCCTCGAGGTGGGGCTCGTGGCGCACCCAGTAGTCGACCCGAGCGCGGCTCAGACCCTGGACCAGGATGCGGGTCGAGCCGTCGGGCAGCTTGAGCATCCGCATCACCGTAGCGATGCAGCCGATCTCGTAGAGGTCCTCCGGCGTTGCCTGCTCGGAGCGCGGGTCCCTCTGGGTGATCAGCAACAGTAGACGGGGCCCGGCGAGGGCGGCGTCGACGGCGCGGCGCGAGGATTCCCGACCGACCGCCAGGGGCAGGATCGTGAACGGGTACACGACGACGTCGCGCAGCCCCATGACGGGCAGCACGTCGGGGACGTGGACGACCTCCTCGCCGCCGGTCGTGCTCAGGTCCGGGGTGTCGCCGTTGGTCTCCGGGGATCGGCCGGCGCGGCTCACGGCTCGTCCTCGCGGTCGGCCAGCAGGAGCTGGCGCAGCTCGTCCATGAACTGGTTGACGTCCTCGAAGCGGCGGTAGACCGAGGCGAAGCGAACGTACGCGACCTGGTCGAGGCGGCGTAGCTGGTCGATCACCATGTTGCCGATCTCCTGGGTGGACATCTCACGCACCTCGCGGGCGGCGAGGCTCGCCTCGACGGCGTCGACGACGGCCATCAGCTCGGCCCGCGGCACCGGTCGCTTCTCGCAGGCGGTGAGCAGTCCGGCGAGCAGCTTCTCCCGGTCGAAGCTCTCGCGGCGGCCGTCTCGCTTGACCACCGTCGCCGGGACCTCCTCGACCCGCTCGTAGCTGGTGAACCGGCGACCGCAGGCGGTGCACTCGCGGCGACGCCGGATCTCGGCGCCGTCGCGCACCTCGCGCGAGTCGACGACCCGCGACCCGGAGTGGCTGCAGAAGGGGCAGATCACGGGGCGTGCCCTCCCGTCCTCAGCGTGTCGACCTGCTTGACCGAGAGGCCGAACAGCGGCAGGCAGAGGAGGCCGATCACCGTGATCGGCACGAAGCAGATCGCGTGGTGCACGATGGCGACGCCGGTGGCGGTCGCCAGGTCGACGGCGAAGAACGAGGTCAGTCCGATCTGAGTCGCCTTGTGGAAGCCGCCCACCCCTCCCGGGGTCGGAATGGCGAGGCCGATGACCGCCAGGGTGGTGAGCAGGTAGTTGACGCGCAGCGGCAGGTCGAGGCCGAAGGCCAGCAGGGTGACCTTGACCTGCCAGAAGATCACGTACCACAAGAGCAGGGAGCTGACGACGGTCACGGCGAGGTCGCGCGGCCGCTGGATCACCCGCAGGCCGTCCAGGAAGTGGTTGAGGAAGGACGCGGCGGGGCCCTGCCAGCGCGGCAGCCAGCGCTCGAACGGTCGTGTCGCCAGGGCGACGAAACGTCTCTGGTAGCGGAACATCCCGAGCAGGACGAGGGTGCCGAGGAGGAGCCCGGCGCCGACCACGTAGCCGCTCCTGCCGAGCAGCTCGAGGTTGGCGCGGGCGGCGTCGTCGAGGGCCGGCATCGCCGGCGGCCAGAGCACGAAGACCAGGAAGTAGGTGATCACCGACCACAGGTCGAAGACCCGCTCGGTGAGGATCGAGGCGAGCGCCGCGGAGACCGGCACCGGCTCGCGCCGGGCGAGCAGCAGCGGCCGCAGCAGGTCGCCCATCCGTGCCGGCAGCAGGGCCATCGCGGCATAGCCGACGGCGGTCGCGAGCAGTGCGCTGGAGTGTCGTACCCGGGCCACCGGGAGCAAGATGAGCTGCCATCTCAGGGCCCGCAGCCAGTAGGTCGCCAGAGCGATGGCGGCGGCCAGCCCGAGCATCCCGAGGTCGGCGCGGCGCATCGCCTGGCCGACCTCGCTGAGGTCGACGTTCCACAGGAAGAGGGCCACCAGCCCTGCCATCAGGACGATCGAGATCACGATCCGGACGGCGTTGCGGGACATGGGGATCAGGGTAGTATGTCGCCGGACGGCGGACAACCGCCGTCGCCGGAGAGGGAGTCGGGTTGGTCTTCATGCCGGATGGCCGATGGCCGGTCGAGGTTCGGTCCCACCCGCGCTGCGCCGAGCATCGTCCGGGGCTCGGCCACCCCGAGTCGTCGCGGCGGCTCGCTGCCGTGCTCGCGGCCGTCCACTCCGACGTCCCGCAAGGCGCCTGGTTGGTGGCGCCGAAGGCGCCGCTGCCGCCCGACGACGACACCCTCGGCGTCCTCGCCTGGGTGCACGATCCGTTGTACCTGGAAAAGGTGCGTCAGGTCTGTCTGGTCGCCCCAGGCTACGTCGACAGCCAGGACTGCCGGGTGTCGGCCGGCAGCTTCGGGGCAGCGCTCGCAGCCTCCGGCCTCGCGCTGCAGGCGGCCCTGGACCTGGTCAACGGGCGCCTGGTCCGCGCCTTCCTGGCGGTCCGACCGCCGGCTCACCACGCAGAGCGCGGCCGCGCTGCCGGCTACTGTCTGCTCAACCACATCGCGCTGGCGGCCGAGGTCGTCACCCGCTGCTGGGCGGCGCCGGTCCTCATCGCCGACTTCGACGCGCTGCACGGCAGCGGTACCGAGCGGCTGTTCTGGGAGCGCGGCGACGTCGGCGTGCTGTCGGTACACCGGTACCCGGGGTTTCCCGGCAGCGGCGCGGCCACCGACGTGGGCGAGGGGGCGGGCCACGGTCTCACGGTGAACGTGCCCCTGGCGGCGGGCTCGGGCGACGAGGTGGTGGTGGCGGCCTTCCGGCGCGCTCTCGAGGACCTCGGCCGGAGGCTGCGTCCCGCGGCGGTGCTGCTCGCCGCCGGCTTCAGCGCCCACGCGGACGATCCACTCGGCAGTCTGAGAGTGTCGACCGAGGGTTTCCGCCGACTCACCGAGGCGGCGGTTGAGGTCGCCGAGACCTGGTCCGGCGGTCGGATCCTGTCGTTCCTCGAGGGGGGGTTCGAGGTCGGTGCGCTGGCCGCCTCGGCCCGCGCCCACGTCGAGGCGCTGGCCGGCTGGCCGGGCGGGTCGGAGGAATGCTCCCGCTCGGTGCACTGAAATCCGCACTCGGAAAGGACCGCGGAATGCTCCCGGAATTTCCCCGAAGGACGAGCGGGAAATGGCGCCGGAGTTGCTCGCGAGGTGTGGCCCGGCGTTGTGCGAGGGATGTGATCACCGCTGATCACGGGAGTTTGACCGCCGAGTTTGCTGTGGTATATCATCTCTGCGAACGGAACTTCGGATTCGCGCAAGCGCAACGCGAGGAGGAAGCCAATGCGTCGCACAGTGATCGGTGGAGCAGTGGTCGCGCTGGCACTGGTGCTGCCGATGAGCGCCGTCGCCGACACGATTTTCCGACTCGACACGCCGGCTGACGGCGCCACCGTCTTCGGTCTGGTCGAGGTGTCAGGCTGGATCGGCGACGACGGGCAGGAGTGCGGCACGCCTGCCTCGTGGGACGCCTGCCCGGGCACGATCGCCCTCGTCAGCAGCATCCACCTGTACGTCGACGGGGCTTTCGTCGCCGCCGCGGATCTCAACCAGGCGCGCTACGACGTGCTCCAGGCTTACCCCTGGTACGCCGGGACGCCCTTCGCGCGTCCGGGCTTCAGCACTTCGTTCAACGCTTCGACCCTGGCCGACGGCCCGCACACCCTGACCATCTGGGTCACCTTCAGCGACTCGAGCATCCGTGCCTACGGGCAGCGCACGGTCGTGGTCGACAACCGGCGCAACCAGGCGCCCTTCGGCGAGCTCGAGATGCCGGGCGAGGGTCAGCCGGTGAACGGCGTCTACCCGGTCACCGGCTGGGCCCTCGACGACGGCGCGATCGCGTCGGTGGAGGTGCTGGTCGACGGCCTGTCGGTGGGTCCGGCGGTCACCGGGGTGCACCGGCCGGACGTCGGCAACCGGTTCCCCTCCCACCCGAGCTCGGACTACGCCGGTTTCGTGAGGATGCTCAACACGACGACCCTGAGCAACGGTCTGCACACCCTCGCCGTGCGCGCCACCGACACTCAGGGGATGTCCCGGGTGATCGGCTACCGCACCATCCAGGTGTCGAACGTCGACTACAACCTGCCGCCCTTCGGCAGGATCGACTGGCCGATCCGCAACCACATCATGTACGCCGACGGCTGCCAGGATCCCGGCGGCTACTCGACACCGCCGTTCCAGAACCCTCGGGTCACCGAGCTGGTGACCGGTTGGGTGTTGGATGTCGGCTCGAGGACCGACCCCGGTGGGGTCGCCTACGTCCAGCTGCTGCTCGACGGCGTGATCCTGTCGGACACCTACACCGGCAGCGAGTGGTGGTCGTGGCTGGGCATGGACGTGAACTACTACGGCCATCCGCGGCTCGACATCCAGCGGCTGTTCTTCGACGTGCCCAACTCGAAGGACTCGGGCTTCGCCTTCCGCATGGACATCTCCGACCTGATCATCCGGCGGGGCTTCCGGCAGGGGCTGCACTACCTGAAGATCCGCGCCGGCGACCTCGAGGGCAACGTCGCCGACGTCGACCGCATCCCAGTGATCTTCGACTGCAACGACGACCCCGACCGCCCCTCCTGGGGCGACATCGAGGCCCCCGAAGAGATGGAGATGACCTCCGGGATCGTGAAGGTCGAGGGCTGGGCGATCGACTACGAGCAGGTCGTCCAGGTCGAGGTCTGGGTCAACGGCGAGTTCGTCGACTACGTCGACGAGATGGGCCTCCCGACGCCCCACGTGCAGGCTCGCTATCCCTGGCTGCCGAGCTTCATGACCGGCAGTGCGGGCTTCCGCTACGATCTCGACTCGCAGGCGCTCAACCTCACCGACGGGCCGCACTACCTGGTGATCCAGACCGAGGACTACTGGGGCGGCCGGACGATCGTCGGCGAGCGCATCTTCGTGCTCGACAACCCTGGCCACGGTGTGCCGGTCAGCGGCGCTGCGGCCATCCGCTAACGCCGCGGGCCTCCAGGGGGCCGCGACACCCCGCCGTTGCGGGGTGCCGCCACGTCCGGCTGGTGGTGGCTGAAGGACGACCGTGCCGGGGTCTGTTACCATCGGGCGCGGCCGTTGAGCTTACCTCCCGTGCGCGAGAAGCCCGGCGAAACTGCTGCAACAGGCCCTCAGGAGGCTGATCACCTCGTGACGAACGAAGCCACCGGAGTGCTCGCGCCGCGAGCTCTCACCCGACCAGAGCACACCCTGTCGCGCAAGGACCTGTCGAACGGTGCGCTGCGGGTGTTGTATCGGCTTCACCGTGCGGGCTACCTCGCCTACCTGGTCGGCGGCGGCGTCCGCGACCTGCTGCTCGGCCGACGGCCCAAGGACTTCGACGTCGTCACCAACGCCCGGCCGGAGGAGATCCGGAGGCTGTTTCGAAACTCTCGGATCATTGGTCGGCGTTTTCGCCTGGTCCACGTCTTCTTCCGCGACGAGACCGTCGAGGTCGCGACTTTTCGCTCCAACTCGGAGGCGCCGGAGGGTCCGGAGGAGTGGGCGGAGGCGACCGAGGAGGCGGTCGAAGAGGTCGCCGAGGAGGCCGAGTCCCGTGGCCGGCGGCGGCTGCCTCCCCTCGACGACGAGGTCTTCGGCACGCCGGCGGAGGATGCCCGGCGGCGGGACTTCACGGTCAACGGGCTTTTCTACGACATCGCCGACTTCTCGATCATCGACCATGTCGGCGGTCTGGACGACCTCGAGGGGCGGCTCATTCGGACCATCGGTCCGCCGGTCGTCCGTTTCGAGGAGGACCCGGTGCGGATGCTGCGGGCGCTGGAGTATGCCGTTCGGCTCGACTTCGAGATCGAGCCGGCGACCCGTGCGGCGATCGAGGAATGTGTCGAGCTCCTCGGTGAGGCGTCGCCGGCCCGGCTGACCTACGAGCTGTCGGAAGGGCTGCACTCGGGCGCCGCCAGCGGCATCGTTCGCGAGTGGTGTCGTTTCGGGGTGCTCGGGCGCGCCTTCCCCCACCTGCCCTTTGACGAGGCGGTGACGCAGCGGCTGCTGGCCGAGGTCGACCGTCGACGGCAGCAGGAGCAGCCGGTGTCGCCGGTCACCGTGCTCGGCGCGTTCTTCCTGCCGCAGGCGGCTCGAGTGCTGGCGGAGCTGTTCCAGGACGGCCGGCGATTCGACAACCCGTCCTATCTCGAGAGGCTGAACGAGATGCTGAGCCCCGCTGGGGCCGCGATGCACCTGACCAACCACCAGCAGCACCTGCTTCACCACGGTCTGTTCACCCTGAGCAAGCTCCGTCGGGCGCCGGAGCGCGGCCGCCAGGTGGTCAAGCTCGCCCGACAGGACTACTTCGCGGTGGCCTGGGAGATGTTCGAGCTCGCGGCGGCGTCCGGGCTGGTGCCGGAGGCCCCGTGGCAGGCCTGGTCGCGGGCTCTCGAGCGGCTGCGCCGGGGCGAGGAGGCGGTGGCCCAAGCGGCGCCGACGGAAGACCTCGGGCGCCGCGGGCGGCGGCCTCGGCGGCGGAGGAAGCGGTGACCACTGCGGACGAGACCCGGCGCCGGGTCGAGGAGCTGCGGCGCCTCATCAGCCACCACGACCGGCTGTACTACGTGCTCGCCGAGCCCGAGATCTCGGACTTCGAGTACGACGCGCTGTACGCCGAGCTCCTCCGCCTCGAGACGGAGCATCCCGAGCTGGCGTCGCCGGACTCGCCGACGCGGCGGGTCGCCGGGGCGCCTCTGCCGGGCCTCGTCGAGGTCGAGCACGCCGAGCCGATGCTGTCGCTGGACAACACCTACTCCAAGGATGAACTCGCGGCCTGGCTCGAGCGGGTCCGGCGCGAGCTCAAGGGCCCGCCGACGGGGCTGGCGGCCGAGCTGAAGGTCGACGGCGTGTCGATCTCGCTGCGCTACCGGCGCGGTCGACTCGAGCGAGCGGTGACCCGGGGCAACGGGCTGGTCGGCGACGACGTGAGCGCGGCGGTGCGCACGATCCGATCGCTGCCGCTGTGGCTTCCCGGGGTGTCGGGCGACCTCGAGGTCCGGGGAGAGGTCTACATACCGCGCTCGGTCTTCGCGCGGCTCAACGACGAGCGACGGGAGGCCGGCGAGGCCGAGCTGGCCAACCCCCGGAATGCCGCCGCCGGGTCGATCCGGCTGCTCGACCCGCGGCTGGTGGCGGGCCGCCGGCTCGCGGTC
>CAZKKP010000158.1:0-8273 GCA_964553295.1 uncultured Thermoanaerobaculia bacterium
CCACGTCGAGCCGGTCCGCGCCGCGGAGGGTCGGCACCCCGAGGGCGTCGCGCTCGACCGTGACGGGCGCGCCGAGGCCGGCGACCGCGACCTCGCCCGCGAGCCGGGGCAGGCTCGCGGTGAGGGAGTGCGACAGCCAGAGACCCGCCGCGAGGCCGAGCAGGAGCACGGCGGCCGAGACGACGACGACAACCTTGACCCATCGGCGCATGTCGACTCCTTCGACACCTTCAACCGGATGCCTCACCAGGATCCTACCGCGGCCGGCGCCGTGTCCGGCTCGTTGTCGCCACGGACGGCGGCAGCGGACATGACGACAGAGGACCTCACGACGCCGCTCGACAATCGGGCCCGGCGGCGGGAGAATCGGCGTCAGTGTCGGCTCTGACCGATCTTGCTCGCTATCCCAGGTCGTGGTGGCGGTTGCTGCGCCGTCCGGCCCGGGTGACCCTGCGTGGCGTCCGCCTCGAGATCGGGCCGCAGGTGACGCCGAGAATCGCTCGGGAGATCTACCGGGAGCGCTACGAGCGCCGCGAGGCGATCTGCCTGCAGCGGACCCTCGAGCCGGACGACACCTTCGTCGAGATCGGCGCCGGCATGGGCTTCCTCTCCGCACTGGCGGCGCGACGCATCGGCGCCGGTCGGGTCGTGGCCTACGAGGCCAACCCGAGGATGCTGCCGGTGATCCGTCGCACCTGGCAGCTCAACGGGGTCGAGCCGGAGCTGGTCCACGGCGCCCTCGGCGACGGCGACGGAGTCGTCGCGTTCCACGTCGAGGACGAGTTCGTGGAGTCCTCGCTGCACCGGCGATCGGCCGCGGCCGTCGCCGTCGAGGTGCCGCGGCTGGACGCGGCGCGCGAGATGGCCCGGGTCCGACCGACCGTCGTCTCCATGGACGTCGAGGGAGCGGAGCGCGAGCTCGTGCCGCTGCTGCCGTGGCACGGCGTCGACCGTCTGATCATCGACCTCCATCCCCTGGTGATCGGCCGCGACGGAGTCGCCGAGGTTCTGCACACCCTCCGCGCCGCGGGCTTCGCCGAGCACCGGCGCCTGTCTTCGACCAACAAGAAGCTCCTCGTCCGAAGCTGATATATGCACACCTGATCATATTTAGGCTCGAGCTATGCAGGAGCATCTCATGTTCCATGGCTGAGAAGATCTTGCGTTCGTGCCCCGGAACGAGTACCTTTGAAGCGAAGGTCATGAGAGGAGGGGGAGCGATGAAGGTTCTTGTTCTTGGAGTGCTGTCCGTGGTTCTGCTTCTGGGAGCGCCGATGGCGATGGCCGACTGCACGACAAGCTGTGCCGCGCCGATTCAGGTCAACGTCAGCTCGTTGCCGTACACCGACACGTACAGTGACGCCAGCTGCACCGGCTGCACCCCGTTCGACGACGGAGGCTGTCTCGGCAGCTACGACGACGGCGCCGGCAGCTTCTACCGGGTCACCAACGACACCGGGGCCGACATCCTGCTCCAGGTCAACTTCCAATCGACCACCGGCTGGACCGGTCTTGCCGCCTTCACCGACTGCGCCGACATGGGGAACTGCCTGTGGGACCAGACCTCGTCGGGGGCTCTCTTGGTGGATCGCCAGGACACCCTCGCCGCCGGGGCGTCGGTCTACCTGCTCGCCGACACCTGGCCGTCGCCGAGCTGCGCCAACTACACGCTGGAGCTTTCGATCGGCGTGACGCCGTCGGACTACACCGTCGACGACACCTGCTCGACCCCCTTCGAGGATGTCAGCGGTACCGGCACGGCCCTCGGCCTGGCCGACGACGGCGAGGGCAACATCCAGATGCCCTTCGACTTCGGCTTCTTCGGGACGGTGTACCCCGCGCCCGTCGACCTGCGGGTGGGCAACAACGGCGGGATCCTCTTCGACGCGACCGTGGGCGACGTCATAGCCGGCAACGCGGCCCTCGTCGCCGGCGGCGCCAGGGCCGTCTTCCCGTTCTGGGACGACCTCGACGACGAGACCGGCGACGTCTTCTGGGAGGTCCTCGGCAGCGCGCCCGACCGGCGCCTGATCGTCCAGTGGCACGAGCGGCCGCACTACAACGGCATCGGCGCCGCGACCTTCCAGGTCGTCTTCTACGAGGCCACGAGCGAGATCGTCTTCGTCTACGACGACGTCGAGTTCGGCGATGCGGCGTTCGACTTCGGGGCATCGGCGACCGTCGGGCTGCAGGGCCCGCTCGCGGTCCAGTACTCGTTCAACACCCCGTCTCTGAGCAACGGCATGTGCATTAGCTTCGTGCCCGACTTCGTGCCGGTCGAGCTCCAGGCATTCAGCATCGAGTAGCCTCGACCTCCCGACCCCCATGAACGGCCGCCCTCCGGGGCGGCCGTTGCCTGTTCGGCCCTGGAGCAGCTGCGCCCGCCATTTCGACAACCCCCCACCCACGTCGTACCCTCGACGAGGTCCCGCCGACCTCCTCGCGCCGCAGCACGAGACCGAGGGCCTCCTCGACGAGATCCTCGGCATGAGCCGCGCCATATGCAACGCTGGCGCTCTCATGGGGGTGGTGTTGGCGTCATACTCGACGCAGACGGTCGTACGGCCGCCCCTCTCCGGCGACCGGTCAACGTCGAGCCATGAGTAACTACGATCCAGCGACCCCGTCGGCACAGGCGAATCAACCCGGCACGGCGGAGAATGGGACACTCATGGGACATATGAGACATCGCCTCGAAGCTCTGGCCGCGTTCCTCCCCGTCTTCGAGGCGCCGGGCTTCGTCTTCGCGACATGGGGCGGGGGCGAGGAGGTCCGGCCCGGGGTGCGCCGGATGCCGTACTGCAGCCTGTCGACGGAGGCGCTGCGCTTCATCCGGGTCGCCTCCGAGTCAGAGTTGATCCGGCCGGGCTTCGACTGGCCCCAGTGGGACCAGACTCCGCAGGCCGCTGCGCTCCTCGCGAGCTCGCAGGCCCTCGAGCTGGCCACCCCGGACCAGCTCGCCCGGGTGCTCACCGTCCTCATCCGCCGCGACCGCTTTGTCGAGGGCAGCCTCGCCGAGGCTTTCCGCACCGGCTACCTCACCGCCATCCTCCGCCGCGCCGTCGTGCTGCGCGACGAGGCCGACCAGGGCCGGGAACCATGAGAGAGACTCTCGGCGCGGCCCACCGGCGCCCCCTGCGGGCGAGACCCGACGCGCCCCGCCGCGGGTGTCCTAGGACGTCGCCTGCACAAGCCGCTGCGCAGTGGCCTCCGCCTCGCGGACCATTCCCGTGATCACCTCGGCGACGGTCGGGGTGTCGGACATCAGCCCCGCGCACTGCCCGAGGGGGAGGACGCCGCGGTCGAGGTCGCCGGTGGTGCAGCCGTCCTTGAAGGCGTCGAAGCCGATCGCCATGCGGGCCATGGTCATGGACTTGGAGGGTCCCTGCAGCACGATGCCGAGGGCGAGCTTGGCCCAGGGCAGGCCGAGCATGCGGGCGATGGCGCGGGAGCGGATGAGGGCCGAGAAGGGGTTGAGGCGGCGGCGGATGAGGCGTCGCGAGCCGGGGGCGTCGACGTAGCGGCCGTGCAGGCCGTCGACGCGGTTGGTGTAGACGGTGTCGGCCACGCCGTGCTCGCGGGTGGCGGCCTTGGCGCCGTCGTGCGCCGGGCTCTCGACGGTGTTCATGAAGCGGGTGCCCAGGGCGACGCCGTCGGCGCCGAGGGCGAGCGCGGCGGCGAGGCCGCGGCCGTCGGCGAAGCCGCCGGCGGCGACGATCGGCACGGGGACGGCGTCGGCCAGGCTCGGCACCAGCACCAGCGAGGTCACCGTGCCGCCGTGGCCGGCCGCCTCGTGGCCGGTGACGAGGAGGGCGTCGGCGCCGTCGCGCACCGCGGCTGAGGCGTGCTTGAGCGTGGTCACGGTGGCGACGACCGTGCCGCCGTAAGAGTGCACCCCCTTGGCGATCCAGTCGCCCTTGCCGAGGGAGTAGTTGACCACCGGCACCTGCTCCTCGATGAGCACCTCCGCGTTGGCCTTGTTGCCCGGGAAGTAGAGGGTGACGTTGGCGGCGAAGGGCCTGTCGGTGAGTTCACGGGTGCGCTTCACCGCCTCGCGGGTGCCATGAGCATCGAGGACGCCGGTGGCGAGGATCCCCATGCCGCCGGCGCCGGAGACCGCCGCCACCAGCTCGGGGGTGGCGATCCAGCTCATGCCGGAGAGCAGGATCGGGTGTTCGATGCCGAAGAGCTCGGTGACGCGGGTCTGCATGGGCGCCTCCTCCGGATCGCCGCATCGCGGCATCCGAGCCAGAGTACCACCTCTCGCGGATGACCTGAAGGCTGCCGTCGACCGTCCCCGGAGTGGTCCGGCGAGGGCCTGTTTGAAACCAAGCACATGGAGTTGAACCACAGAGGCACAGAGGCACAGAGGAGCGACGCAAATCCCGCTGCGACGTGCCGAGTGAATCACCAAGCGTTTCTTGAGTGGGGCTCGTGCCAGAAGCCACCGCAGGACGAATGATCTCGTGACCCGGGGGTAGCACAGAGAAGGCAGAGTGCGACGAGAAGCTCAGCCTCCTCCTCTGCGGTCCTCTGCGTTCAAGGAGCGGCCCGCGACGAACCACCGGCAGAAAACCCAGCCCGAGCCCACGCGCGCCACGACCCAAAGCTCAAGAGCCACTTCCGCGTCCTCCGCGGTGGATGGAGTTGAGCTGCCACGCCCGTGGCGAACCCGTTTCGGCCACGCAGTTTCGCACTTAAACGCAGAGGACGCAGGAGGGCGTACAGGACCGCAGAGGGCCGCAGAGTGGCGGCGCAGACGATTCAAACCGCAAAGACGCCAAGAGCGCGAAGAGTGAGAGGTCAGAGCTCGCCCCCGCAAGGCGTCACCGGCCCTGCCCCCCGGCGACGTGGGACGCCGATGTCCCAACCCGGCCCAATCCCTGCCCGAAGGGCATCCAACCTGGTTCTCTTGGCGCTCTTCGCGCCTTTGCGGTTTCTGCCTCCCTCACGCGCTTCACCACAACAAAGCCACCCCCGCGGTGCCTGAAATGGCGTTCCAAGTGTATGCACATGTGCTGATTGAGTGGAGGCCCTGTCAGAAATTGCCGCAGGACCGAGGGACTTCTCAGCCGGCAGTGGCACAGAGCGAGGCGGGAGTCGCCTCACTCGGAGCGGCGGGGCCTGCCGGGGTTGACGATGGCGTGCTCGAGCGGGCCGCCGGCGAGGAAGGCGCGCAGGCTGGCGACGGTGGTCTCGGCGATGGTGGTCAAGGCCTCCCTGGTGAGGAATGCCTGGTGGCTGGTGACGAGCACGTTGGGGAAGGTCAGCAGGCGCGCCAGCACGTCGTCGGTGAGCACGGTGGTCGAGCGATCCTCGAAGAAGGTCCCCGCCTCCTCCTCGTAGACGTCGAGGGCGGCGCCGCCGAGGCGCCCCGACTTCAGGGCCTCGATCAGGGCGGCGGTGTCCACCAGCCCGCCGCGGCTGGTGTTGACCAGGATGGCGCCGGGCAGCATCCGGGCCAGCCGGTCGGCGTTGACCATGTGGTGGGTCTCGGGGGTGAGGGGGGCGTGCAGGCAGATCACGTCTGAGGACCCGAGCAGGGTCTCGAGGTCGACCATCACCACCCCGAGCTCGGCGGCCCGCGGCGCGTCGACGTAGGGATCGTGGCCGAGCACCTCCATGCCGAGGCCGGCGAGGATCCGGGCGTGGACGGCGCCGATGGCGCCGAGCCCGACCAGGCCGGCGGTGCGGCCGGCAAGCTCGAAGCCGACCAGCCCTTCGAGGCGGAAGTTGCCGTCGCGCACCCGGGCCACCGCTCGCGGCAGCCGCCGGACGACGGCGAGCAGCATGGCCGTCGCGTGCTCGGCGACGGCGTGGGGCGAGTATGCCGGCACGCGGACCACCGCCAGGCGAAGCCGCGCCGCCGCCTCGAGGTCGACGTTGTTAGTGCCGGCGCAGCGCATGGCCACGAGTTCGACGCCCAGCTCGGCGAGCCGCTCGAGGGTGGCCGCCGAAAGGTCGTCGTTGACGAAGGCACACACTGCGAAGGCGCCGGCCGCCAGCCGGGCGGTCTCGGGCCGCAGCCGCGCCTCGTACAGCTCCAGCTCGAGGTCGTCGCCGGCGGCGGCCGACAGGAACTCGCGGTCGTAGGGCTTGGTGTCGAACACCGCCAGCCGGGGCCGGGACGGCGCCCGCTCCTCGCCGAGCAGGGTGGCCAGGCGGTAGGTCTTGCCACGAACCTTGGCCGAGAGGAAGGCGATCAGGGCGCGGACGAGCGGCGGGTGGGCGTCGAGCAGGGCGAGGAAGCGCTGCCTGGACACGGTGAGGACCGCGGCCGGGCTGCGCGCGACCAGGGTCGCCGAGCGGACCTTCGCCACCGCCATGCTGGTCAGGCCGCCGACCTCGCCGGGACCCATCTCGCGCAGCACCACCTCGGCGCCGCCGCGGCCCGCGCTGCGCACCTCCAGCGCGCCGCGCTCGACGACGAACATCGAGTCGGCGGGCTCGCCCTCCCGGAACAGGGCCTCGCCGGCGCCGAGCTCGCGGCGCTCGGCGGCCTCGGCAACCGCGTCGAGGATGGTGCTCTCGAGCCCGGCGAAGAGCTCGACCTGGCGCAGGGAGGTTTGATCGATCGGCAACTCGACCTCCAGTCTTCCTACAGGCAACCGGCCAGAGGTGGCGGCTGTTCCGCGTAGAATCGGGGACCATGGCGACGTTCGCGGCGGCGTTCGCGGGGGCGGGGCTGGCTCTGGTCAAGGTGGCGCTGGTCATCGTGGCCGCCGGCCTGCTGGTGCGCCGTGGCGTGCTGACGCGCGGCATCGTCGACGCCCTGTCGACGGCGACGGTGGCGCTGTTCCTGCCCTGTCTCATGTTCTCCAACATCCTCCGCCACCTCGACCCCGGCGCCCTGCCCTGGTGGTGGGTGCTGCCCGTGTCCGCCATCGTGATGTCCTTGGTGGGCCTCGCCCTGGCGGCGCTGCTCTTCGCCCGCGAGCTGCCGACCAAGCGCCACCTGCTGCCCATGGCGGCGATGCAGAACGCCGGCTACCTGGTGCTGCCGGTGGGCCTCGCTCTCTACCCGGAGAGCTTCGACACCTTCGCGCTGTACTGCTTCCTGTTCATCCTCGGCTTCAACCCCTGGCTGTGGAGCGTCGGCAAGCACCTGGTCACCGGCGGCGGCGCCGGCAGCGGCTGGCGCGGCCTGGTGACGCCGCCGCTGGTCGCCACCCTGAGCGCGATCGCCGCGGTCTTTAGCGGCGTTGACCGGCTGCTGCCCGCGGTCGCAGTCGACGCGGTGGAGATGATCGGCCAGGCGGCGGTGCCGGTGGCGACGGTGGTCCTCGGCGCCTCCCTCGGCGCCGTGCGACTCGAGCTCGCCCGCCGCTTGTGGGATGCGCTGCGGCTGCTCCTGGTCAAGCTCGGCCTGCTGCCGGCGGCGACGGTGGCGCTGCTGCTGGCCCTCGACCTGGCGGCGGTCGACCCGCTGCTCGCCCGCTTCCTGGTCATCGAGGCGGCGGCCGCGCCGGCGGCGAACATCATCCTGATGGTCCGAACCTATGGCGGTCATGAGCGCGAGATCTCGAGCCACATGCTGCTCGCCTACGCCTCCTGTGCGCTTACCCTGCCGGCCTGGATCGCCCTGTGGAACCTCCTCGCACCATGACCGGGACCGTCGGGGAAGACCGCCTCGAGCGCCGTCTCGGCCTCGGCTCGGTGACCAGCCTGGTGGTCGCCAACATGATCGGCGCCGGCATCTTCACCACCTCCGGCCTGCTCATCGCCGATCTCGGCGACGTCGGGCTGATGCTCGTGCTGTGGCTCGCCGGAGGGGTCATCGCCCTGGCCGGGGCGCTGTGCTACGGCGAGCTCGGCGCCGCCATCCCCCGGGCCGGCGGCGAGTACGCCATCCTGTCCCGGCTGTACCACCCGGCCGCCGGTTTCCTGAGTGGTTGGGTGTCACTTTTCGCCGGCTTCTCGGCGCCGATCGCGGCCTCGGCGATCGGTGTGTCCGAGTACCTCGCCAGCGCCTTCCCGAGCGCCGCCACGGCCCTCGGCGAGGGTCCGCTCGGGCTGGTCAAGAAGGCCCTGGCGATCCTCGTCATCGTGGTTTTCACGCTGATCCACCGCCGCGGCCTCGAGTTCGGGGCGAGGATCCAGAACTGGCTGACGGTGCTCAAGGTGGTGCTGGTGGGACGCGACAGGGCCTGGAAAGGCAAAGGAACCTGGGAGCTGGCCTTTAATCTGCGCACGATGGCCGAAGACCCGCTGCCCGCCGCCGCTCCCGCCGAACCCGCGTTGGCCGAGGCCCTGGAAGTCCTGCGCGCCGTTTT
>CAZKKP010000159.1:0-6454 GCA_964553295.1 uncultured Thermoanaerobaculia bacterium
AGAAAATCACCTGAAACACGCTATTAAAAGCAACCAATCCTGCAGCATATTCGGTGTCCCCCTTGGCAAGTTCGTTCCAAACAATGACCATGGCGATGCAGCGGGCCAGCCCGATCAGGATCAGGCCGACCATGTACTCGGGCTTGTCGGCGAGGAAGGCGATGGCGAGCAGGAACATCAGGATCGGGCCGACGACCCAGTTCTGGACCAGCGACAGGCCGAGCACCTTGAAGTCCCGGAACACCCGGCCCATCTCCTCGTAGCGCACCTTGGCCAGCGGTGGGTACATCATCAGGATGAGCCCGATGGCGATCGGGATGTTGGTCGTGCCCACCGAGAACCGGTTCCAGAAGCCGGCGATCCCCGGCCACTGATGACCCCAGCCGACGCCGACGATCATGGCGGCGAAGATCCACACCGTCAGGTAGCGGTCGAGCAGGGGCAGCTTCCTGGCGACGCTCTGGCGAGCGGTCACGGGCATCCTCCCGGGCCGTGTCGGCCCTCCTGATCCGGGTCGGCCGGGCGGGTCTCGGCTCGCGCCCGCTCGAAGCCGAGACGGCACAGGTCCTCGACCGGCAGCCGGCGCAGCTCGTCGACCAGCCGGGCATCGGCCTCCAATTGCGGATCGGCGCCGGCTGCGGCGATCGCGGTCCGCACCCACTCGAGCGCCGCCGGGTCGTCGGACAGCCCGACGTACACCCAGCGCCCCGCCTTGCGCTCCGCGACCAGGCCGCAGCGCTTGAGCTCCCTGAGGTGCAACGAGACCGTCGAGGTCGCCAGCTTGAGGACCTCGGTGACCTGGCAGCCGCACAGCTCGCCCGAGCGCAGCATGGCGACGGCGCGCAGGCGCGCCGGGTGCCCGAGGGCGCGGGCGACGGCGACGGCGGACTCGAGACTTCGAGAACTCATTTTGCCTTCTCGCGAATTGTAGAACCATAATCGCGACCTGTCAAGGTGGCGAAGCTCGTGCAGCTGGCGCTCAAGAGACGGCGCGGCGCGGGTCGTGGCCGCGGTGCGGCCCCACGTCCCCGCTTGACAGGTCACAATTGTTGGCAATAATGCCAAATGATGGCGGCGCCGCGTCGACTCGAAGGTGAGACCAGGACCTCCATGGAGGCCCGTGCCCGGGTCATGAAGGCCCTCGCCCACCCCAGCCGACTGTTCATCCTCGACGAGCTTTCGCGCGGCGAACGATGCGTCTGCGAGCTCACCGAGATGGTCGGCGCCGACGTCTCGACGGTGTCCAAGCATCTGGCGTTGCTCAAGAAAGCCGGCGTCGTGCTCGACCAGCGGCGCGGCCAGCAGGTCTTCTACCGCCTGCGCGTGCCCTGTGTGCTCAACTTCTTCGGCTGCGTCGAGGCGGTCCTCGCCGAGAGCGAACGAACCAGGATCAACATCCGATGACCCCGGAGCGACTCCTCATTCCGGCACTCCTCCTTCGGAACTTCTTTGGCGATCTTGCCAAAGAATTCGGCGGATACCACCCATGATCGACTGGAAGACCGAGTGGAAGCCCCTGGCCTTTATGGCGGCGGCCTTTGCCGCCTTCTTCTGGCTGCCGGTGGGCTGGCCGCGCTTCGACGGCGCCGTCACCGAAGCCCTGGCGCTGACCCGCTGGTACGCCAGGGAGCACGTGCTGCTCTGCCTGGTGCCGGCCTTCTTCATCGCCGGGGCGATCGCCTCCTTCGTGTCCCAGGCCGCGGTCATGAAGTACCTCGGGCCGAAGGCGCCGAAGGTCGTCGCCTACGGAGTGGCGTCGGTCAGCGGCACCATCCTCGCGGTGTGCTCGTGCACCGTGCTGCCGCTGTTCGCCGGCATCCACACCATGGGCGCCGGGCTCGGTCCGGCGACCGCGTTCCTGTACTCGGGGCCGGCGGTCAACGTGCTCGCGGTGGTGCTCACGGCGAGCGTGCTCGGGGCCAAGCTCGGGGCGGCGCGAGCGATCGGGGCGGTGCTCTTCGCGGTGGTCGTGGGAGCGCTCATGGCCGTGATCTTCCGCAGGTCCGAGCAGCAGCGGGTGGACGCGGCCATGGCTCTGCCCGAGCCGGACGACGTCCGTCCCCTGGGCCAGACTGCCGCCTTCTTCGCCGCCCAGGTGGCGATCCTGGTGTTCGCCAACTGGGCGCGACCCGAGGACCCGACGGGGGTGTGGTTCACCGTCTGGCAGGCGAAATGGTGGCTGACCTCGGCCGGCGCCGCGGCTCTGGCGGTGATCCTGGTCCGCTGGTACACCTTGGCGGTCTGGAAGGCCGCGGCGATCGCCGTGCCGACGGCGATCCTCGCGCTGGCCCTGCCCGACCACCCGGAGCTCGCCTTCACCGCCGGCGTCCTCGGCCTGGCGATCGCCACGGCGCGGGACCAGGGCGAGCTCGGCGCCTGGTTCGCCTCGAGCTGGGGCTATGCCAAGCAGATCCTGCCGCTGCTCCTCGGCGGCGTGCTGGTGGCGGGCCTGCTGCTCGGCCGGCCGGAGCACGAGGGGCTCATCCCCTCCGGCTGGGTCGCGACCGCGGTCGGTGGCAACGGCTTCGCCGCCACCCTCTTCGCCTCGGTCGCCGGCGCCCTCATGTACTTCGCCACCCTCACCGAGGTGCCGATCCTGCAGGGGCTGATCGGCGCCGGCATGGGCGCCGGCCCGTCGCTCGCGCTGCTTCTTGCCGGTCCGGCGCTGTCGCTGCCCAACATGATCGTCATCGCCAGCGTCATCGGCTGGAAGAAGACCGGCGTCTACATCGGCCTGGTGGTGGTGATGGCGACCGCCACCGGGCTCGCCTACGGAACGTTTTTCGCCTAGGAGGCGCGTCATGAAGAAGCTCATCGTCCTCGGTCCCGGCTGCCCCCGCTGCGAGCGGCTGGCAGCTACCGCCAAGCTCGCCGCCGACCAGCTCGGCCTCGAGTACGAGCTGGAGAAGCTCACCGACATCAAGCGGTTCGCCGACTTCGGCCTGATGATGACCCCGGGTCTCGTGGTCGACGGCCAGCTCAAGGTCCAGGGCAAGGTCCCGTCGGTCGACGAGATCAAGACCCTACTCGGCTGACGGAGGGTGTGATGCAACCGAGCAACCGTCCCTCCCTGACGATCTCCTGCTTGGCCCTCCTCCTCGTGCTCGCCGGGGCCGGGGTCGCGGGTGGCGCCGAGCCCGCCGCGGCGACCCCGGCAGCGGCTGACGGCGTGGTCGTCTTCTACTTCCACGGCAACGTCCGCTGCGCCACCTGTCGCACCATCGAGGCCTACGCCGGCGAGGCCGTGAGAGACGGCTTTGCCGACGAGCTGGCGTCGGGGGCGCTCAGCTGGCGGGAGGTCAACGTCGACTCGCCGGAGCACCGACACTTCGTCCAGGACTTCCAGCTGACCACCAGGTCGGTGGTACTGGCCGAGTACCGCGACGGCCAGGTGGTGCGCCACCAGAGCCTCGACAAGGTCTGGCAGCTGGTGCGCAGCAAGGACCGGTTCGTGGATTACGTCCAGGGCGGGACCCGCGCCTTCCTCGGGTCGAGCTGATGGACCCGTTCTGGCTGGCCGCGGGCACGGCCCTGTGGCTCGGCATCCTGACCTCGATCAGTCCATGCCCTCTCGCCACCAACATCGCCGCGGTGTCCTATGTCGGCCGCCAGGTCGGCAGCTCCCGCGCGATCCTCGCCTCAGGCGCCCTGTACACCGCCGGCCGGTCCCTGGTCTACCTCGCGCTCGGCGCCGCGGCGGTGTGGTCGTTGATGTCCCTGGTCACCGTGTCGTCGTTCCTGCAGGGCACCTTCCAGCGCCTGATCGGGCCGCTGCTGATCCTCATCGGCCTGCTCCTGCTCGGCCTGGTCAAGCTCGACCTCGGCGGCGGCGTGGGCTTCGGCGAAGGGCTGCAGCGCCGGGTCGACCGGGCCGGTATCTGGGGCGCCGGTCTGCTGGGGGTGCTGTTCGCACTGTCGTTCTGCCCGGTCTCCGCGGGCCTGTTCTTCGGCAGCCTGGTGCCGCTGGCGGTCGACCAGGGTTCGCCAGTCGCGCTGCCGGCGCTGTTCGGGGTCGGCACGGCGCTTCCAGTGGCGGCCTTCGCGCTGCTTGCGGCGGCCGGCGCGGGTTGGCTCGGCCGGGCCCTGGACCGGGTCCAGGTCTTCGAGCGCTGGGCACGGCGGGTGACTGCGGTGGTTTTCATCGTGGTCGGTGTGTATGAGACTCTGCGCTCGACCTTCTACCTGATCTGACGCGGGCGCCTGCACGCCCCGCGTCTGTACGGAGGTGCGTGATGGCAACAGCTTCTGGCGGTGCGTGGAAGGGTCACGCGCTGCTCTGGCTGGTCGTGCTGGCGGCGGTCACGGCGTATGCGGCGGTGACCGGGACCTGGTTTCTGACCGCGGCGCCGGTCGGCTTCCTGTTCGGCTTCTTCCTGCAGAAGGGCGATCTCTGCGGCTCGTCCGCGATGTCCGAGGTCGTGGTGTTCCGCGACGCCCGCAAGCTGGCCGGGCTGTGGGTGGCGATCGTCGTCTCGATGGTCGGCTTCGCCGTCCTCGAGCAGCTCGGTCTCGTGGTGCTCACGCCGAAGCCGTTGATCTGGGCGAGCGTGCTCATCGGCGGTGCGATCTTCGGCGCCGGCACGGTGCTCGCCGGCGGCTGCATCTCCGGCTGCCTGTACAAGGCCGGCGCCGGCAACCTCAACTCCATGGCGGCACTCATCGGCATGCCGCTGGGCATCGCCATGGTCGAGCACGGGCCGCTCAACCCGGCCCACCTGTGGCTCAAGGGCCAGGTCATCCCCGCCGCCGGCGGCGGACCGGTGACACTGTCCACCCTGACCGGCCTCCCCTTCTGGCTGTTGGCACTCCTGTTCGCCGTCGCCACCGCAGCCGTCGCCTGGAGAAGTCGACGTCGCCATGGCCCCGGCCGCGACGCCCCTGGCGGCGGCGGGCCACCCTTCCTGGCCAGGGCCTGGCGGCCGTGGCAGGCGGGTTTTGCCATTGGCCTGCTGGCGGTGCCGGGCTTCCTGTCGGCGGTGGCGAGTGGCCGCACCTACCCTCTCGGCGTGACCCACGGCGTGCTGCATGCCTACGCCCTGGTCACCGACACCGTCGAGGTGAGCACCGGCCGCCCGGCGCCGGCGCCGGCCGCCGCGGCGGCGCCCGCGGCGCCCACCCGCAAGGTCAGCGGCTGGCTGATCCTGGTGGTGCTGTCGATGGTGCCGGGGGCCTGGGCGGCGGCCCGGATGTCGGGCCAGGCGAAGCTCCTTCCCAAGCCCCCGGAGGAGGTCGTCCTGGCCTTCGCGGGGGGCATCCTGGTCGGCGCGGGGGCCGCCTTGGCGACCGGCTGTGTGGTCGGCAACATCCTCTCCGGCTGGGCCCTGATGAGCGTCGGCATGGTGCTCTTCGGGGTCGTCACCCTGCTCGCCAACTGGGCCGTCGCTGCCCTCTACCTGATGGGGGGGCAGCTGTCCACCGGCGGCCGGAGACCGTAACCGCTCGCGGGGGCGCCGGTCAGCGGACCCGGACGAGGCCCTCGCGGTCGAGCAGGGCGTAGGTCTCGACCAGCACCTACGAGGATGTGAGGTCAATCATGTCGCCCTGCGGAGCGCCAGCCAGGCGGCGGCCAGGGCCAGGGTGACCAGGGTGACCGGGACGCCGACCCGGGCGTGCTCACGCCAGCCGATCCGGATGCCCAGGCGGGCGGCCTGGTCGACCACGATGAGGTTGGCGATCGAGCCCACCAGGAGCAGGTTGCCGGCCAGCGTCGAGGCCAGGGCGAGCAGGGCGCCGGCCTGGGGGTGGGCGGCCGAAGGCAGCAGCAGCATCACCGCCGGCACGTTCGACACCAGGTTCGACAGCACGACGGTGACCGCGAACAGCCAGGCGGGAGAGGCGAGGTCGACGCCGGCGCCCGCCGAGGCCTCGAGGGCCTGGGCGAGGAGGCCGGAGCTCTCCAGCGTGTGCTGGACGACGAACAGCCCGGAGAACAGCACCAGCAGCGGCCAGTCGACCAGGCCGAGCATGTCGCGGGTGTGCATGTGCCGGCTGGTCAGCAACAGACCGGCGGCGGCCAGGGCCGCGACCTCGCGGGGCCAGGGCGCGAGGAGGAACAGGGCCACCAGCACGACCACGACGGCGATCCCCTTGCCGGTCTGCCAGCGGTTGAAGGACGGGCTCGCGGTCTCGAGCTCCCGAGGCGGGCAGCGCCAGCGACCGCGCTCGAGCCAGGCGATCACCGCCCAGGTCGCGGCGCAGCCGAGAATCGCCGGAGGCAGGCCGTCGGCGAGGTAGCCGGCGAAGGACAGGCCCAGCCGCTGGCCGATGAGCATGTTCTGCGGGTTGCCGATCAGGGTCGCCGCCGAGCCGACGTTGGCGGCGCAGGCCAGAGCGAGGAGGTAGGGTTCGGGCCGCAGACCCCGGCGCAGGCAGCCGATGACCAGCAGCGGCGCCATCGCCAGGCAGACGACGTCGTTGGCGAGCAGGGCCGACAGCCCGCCGGCGACCGCGATGA
>CAZKKP010000159.1:6464-8264 GCA_964553295.1 uncultured Thermoanaerobaculia bacterium
AGCGGCGCCGCCGCCAGCCGGCGGGTGACCTCGGAGTAGAAGCCGCCGAGCCGGAGCTGGGCCGAGACGACCATCAGCCCGAGCAGCAGGGCGATGGTCGGCACGTCGACCGACGACCAGGCGGCCTCCGGACTGACCCGGCCGGCGGCGACCAGCACGATCGCCCCGAGCAGGGCGGCGCCGGAGCGGTCCAGGGCGAGGCCGGGCAGCCGGCCGAGCACCATCGCCAGGTACACGCCCGCGAACACGGCGACCACCACCAGGTCCACGGTGCGGAGTCTGAGCCCGGCGAGCGCGGCGCGCAAGGTCGAGGTAGCATCTCAGCATGCCGAACCGCCGCACCGCATTGCTCGCCCTGCTCTTGGCTGCCGTCGTGGTCCTGACCGGCTGCCGCAGCCAGGCCGTCGCGCCGCCGCCGGCCGCCGGCCGGGTGGTGGTGATCTCCTATGACGGGGTCGGCGCCGACCTCGCCTGGCGCTGGCTCGAGGGCGGCGTCGCGAACCGGCCTGAAGGGCTCGCCGCGATGGCCCGGGAGGGCCTGGCGGTGCGCCGGCTGCGGCCGGTCGACCCCACCCTGACCGCGGTCAACCACCTCAGCCTCGCCACCGGCGCCAAGCCGGCGGTCACCGGCATCGTCTCCAACACCTTCATCGCGCCGGGGGACCCGATCACCCGCACCCGCTCCGGCTTCACCGCCGCGGTCGAGACCGAGACCCTGTGGGCGCGGGCGCGGCGCCACGGCGAGCGGGTCGGGGTGCTGCTCTGGCCGGGCTCCGACCCGAGCGCCGTCGAGCGCATGGCCGACTTCGGCCTGTGGTGGCCGGTGACGCCGCTCGCGGCGAGCGAAATCCTCGAGCTCGACCCGGCCGCCGCCGAGCCGGTGGGCGAGCTGCCCTCCTCCGACGGCCTGACTACCCTCGGCTGGCGGGTCGAGGTCGCCCTGTCCCAGGCGGCGCCGGACCGGGCGGTGCTCCGGGTGGCGGTGCTCGACGCCAACCCGGACGGCCGGCCGCGCTACGACACCGTCGCCTGGGCGGCCGACGGCGAGGACGACTGGCAGCTCACCGACGACCGCGGCTGGTACCGCCTCGACCTCGAGGCCGCCGGCCCCGAGGACCTGCGGCCCGAGCCCTGGGGCGCGTGGTCCAAGGCCCTCTACCTGGACCGCGGCACCGGCGCGCTACGCCTCTACCGCGGTGCGGTGTGGCGGCTGCTCGCCTACCCGGCGGCCTTCGCCGAGCGCCTCCAGGCGGCGGTCGGGCCGTGGCCCGGGCCGCCCGACGACGCCGAGCTCGCCCGCTGGTGGCTGGAGTCGGAGAAGGGCGTCGACCTCGACGTCTACCTCGAGCAGATCGAGCGCCTCGACCGCTGGCTCGACGCGGTGCTCGAGCTGGTGGTCGCGAGCGAGGACTTCCGGCTGCTCCTCGCCTACCATCCCGGTCCCGACGAGTACCAGCACTCGAGCCTCGTTGTCAGCCCCGACCAGTGGGCCTTTAGCCCGGGTCGGGCGGTGGCCGCCGCCGAGGGGCTGAAGCGAGTCGGCCGCTCGGTCGACGCCTCGGTCGAGGCCGCCTGGCGGACCCTCGACCCGGCGCGGGACGTGCTCGTGGTCCTGTCCGACCACGGCCTGCTGCCGATCCACCGACTGGTCCGCCTGGACCGGCTGCTCGCCGACGCCGGCCTCCTCGAGGTGGCGGCCGACGGCCGCGTCGGCGCCGCCTCGAAGGTGCGGGCGACGACCGCCGGCGCCACTGCCCATGTCTACCTCAACCGGGTCGGCGAGCGCCCCGGCGGGGTGGT
>CAZKKP010000160.1:0-8248 GCA_964553295.1 uncultured Thermoanaerobaculia bacterium
GGAGTCCGGCGCCAGCCGCAGCCGCCAGGCGTCCCCCCGCCGCTGCACCGCAGCCACACCCGCGGCCCGCGCCGCGAGCCGGACCCGCTGGGCCAGGGCCAGAGCCCCCACCTGGGGCGGGGGTGGCCCGTAGCGGTCGGCGATCTCGTCGACGAGCCCGGCCACGGCCTCGGCATCCGGACAACCGGCGAGGCGCTTGTAGAAGGACAGCCGCAGCGCCGGCTCGGGCAGGTACTCGGCCGGCAGCTGCAGGTCGAGGCCGAGACGCAGCTCGACCTCGCGCCGGCTCGGGGCGGGACGCCCCTCGAGCTCGGCCACCGCCTCCTCGAGCAGCTGGCAGTAGGTCTCGAAGCCGACCGCCTCCATGAACCCGTGCTGCTCGCCGCCGAGCAGGTTCCCGGCGCCGCGGATCTCAAGGTCGCGGGCGGCGATGCGGAAGCCGGCGCCGAGCTCGCAGAACTCCTGGATCGCGCCGAGGCGGGCACGGGCGGCGGGAGACAGCGGCTGCCCCGGGGGCACCAGGAAGTAGGCGAAGGCGAGCCGATCCGATCGCCCGACCCGGCCGCGCAGCTGGTATAGCTGGGCGAGGCCGAAACGGTCGGCACGGTTGACCAGGAGGGTGTTGGCGTTGGCGATGTCGAGACCATTCTCGATGATCGCGGTGGCGAGCAGCACGTCTGCCTCGCCGTCGAGGAAAGACCGCATCGCGCGCTCGAGGTGGCGCTCGGACATCTGGCCGTGGGCCACCACCACCCGGGCCTCCGGAACGGTGCGCCGGAGCCAGTCGGCGAAGGCGCCGATGGAGCGCACGCGGTTGTGGACGAAGTAGACCTGACCGGCGCGCTGGATCTCGTAGGTGATCGCCTCGCGCACGATGTCCTCGGAGAACTCGAGCACCGAGGTCTCGACCGCCTGGCGGTCGCGCGGCGGCGTCTCGATGAGCGAGATGTCACGCAGCCCGGAGAAGGTCATGTTGAGGGTGCGCGGAATTGGGGTCGCCGACATCGCCACCACGTCGACCTCGGTCCGCAGCTGCTTCAGCCGCTCCTTCTGGGCGACTCCGAAGCGCTGCTCCTCGTCGAGGATCACCAGCCCGAGGTCGCGGAACACGACATCGGCGGCGAGCAGCCGGTGAGTACCGACCACGATGTCGACCCGCCCGTCGGCGAGGCCGGCGAGCACGGTCCGCGACTCGGCCGGGCCGACGAAGCGGGACAGCATGGCGATCTCGACCGGGAAGCTCGCCATTCGCCGGCGGAAGGTTTCCAGGTGCTGCTCGGCGAGGATCGTGGTCGGCGCGAGCGCCGCGACCTGCTTGCCGTCCATCACCGCCTTGAAGGCGGCGCGGATGGCGACCTCGGTCTTGCCGAAGCCGACATCGCCGCAGAGCAGCCGGTCCATTGGCCGCTCGGCCTCCATGTCGGCCTTGATCTCGGCCACCACCCGATCCTGGTCCGGCGTCAGCTCGTACTCGAAGGCGTCTTCGAACTCGCGCTGCCACGGCGAGTCCGGCGAGTAGGGGTGGCCGTACGAGGCACGCCGGACGGCGGCCAGGCGGAGCAGCTCGGCCGCCATCTCGCGCACCGCATTCTTGACCCGGGCGGTGCGGCGGCGCCAGGTGCTGCCCCCGAGGCGGTCGAGCCTGGGCGCCGTCTCGGCCTCGCCGGAGGCGTACTTCTGAATCAGGTCTGCGCGGTCGACCGGCACCAGGAGCTGGTCGCCGCCCTGGTACTGGAGGACCATCATCTCGAGGTCACGGCCCTCGACCTCGACTCGTCGGAAGCCGGTGAAACGGCCGATTCCATGGTCCATGTGGACCACCAGGTCGTTCGGCCGCAGGTCGCGCAGATCCGAGACGAACGCGGCGAAGCCGGACCGCCGCGGCCGCGGCGCCGGCGCCGCGGTGAGGTCCCTGCGACCGTACAGCGCGAGCCCGCCGTCCCAGACGAAGCCATGGCGCAGCTCGCCCCGGACCAGGCTGACGCCGCCGGGCGGCGGCGGTGGCGGCGCCGGCGTCACCCCCCCCTCGGTGAGCAGGTGGGCGAAGCGGCGCTCCTCTCCGTCGGAGGCCACCACCAGCAGCTGGGTCAGATCCCCGGCGCGGCGGTCGCGGATCGTCGGCACCAGGTCGGGCAGCCGCCGGACGAAGTGGTCCTGGGGATGGGTCCGCAGGCGCCACCAGCGGGTGCGCCCGTCGACCACTTCGAGGGTCTCGACTCTCAGGGCCGGTGCGCCGAGCGCCGTCGCGAGCTCGCTGGCACCGGGCAGCAGCAGCTCCGGCGGCGGCAGTGGCAGGGTTCGGTCGGCCAGGGTCCGCCACTCGCGCTGCTGCACCGCCAGCCACCGACCGAGCTCGCCGAGCACCTCGTCGCGATCGCAGACCACGAGCTCGCTGGCGAGGTCGGTCCAGCGACACCACGGGGCGACCAGATGGCAGGCGCCCCACCACAGCCGGCGCTCGGCGCCCTCGCCGACCACCGCCGCAAGCTCCGGCAGCTCGGGCGCCAGGCGGCGGGAGAGCAACATCGGGTCGACCTCGATCGCGAAGGGGTCGAGCGGCGGCAGCACGAGCGCGGCCGCGATCTCTCCAGTCGACCGCTGGCTCGAAGGGTCGAAGGGGCGGATCTCCTCGATCCGGTCGTCGTCGAGCTGGATCCTCCAGCCGTGGTCGTCGCCGCGGTGGACGTCGACGACCCAGCCCCGGATCGCGAAGTCGCCCGCCTCCTCGACCAGGTCGACCCGACGGTAGCCGGCGACGGCAAGATCGGCGGCGAGCCGGTGCGGGTCGACGACCTCCCCGACCGCCAGGGCGACCGTCGCGCCGTCCACCGCCGAGGGTTCCGGCAGCGGCGCCGACAGCGCCCGCACCGGCGCAACGAGAAGGTCGACCGCCCCCCCCGCCAGAGCCGACAGCAGCCGCACCAGCTCGAGCCGGGCGGCCAGCGGCGGCTCGCAGCCCTGGTAGGGCGCGGCACACTCCGCCGGCACGGCGCGCGCCCGCAGCGTCGGCACGAGCAGCTTCAGGCCGGCCACCACCTCGGGCGCATCGGCGAGGTGAGGCACCACGACCAGACAGCGGCCACGCGGCCACCCGCCTGCGATGAGCCCGGCGAGCGCCAACGCCCGTGCCTGGGGCACCACCCCGCCGAGCGCGAGGTCACGTTCCGCCGCCGCCAGCTTGCGCGCCAGCTCGGTCAGGTCGGGGAGCGGATACGGACTCGTCATGGTGAGCTGTCAGCCGTCCGTAGACCCTCGCGCATCATGCAACCCTTCCGGGCTGTCCGCCACCGGCTCGCGGCTCCGCCGGACCGTCGAGACCCTGCCAGGCCAGAGCCGACAGCTGATAGCTGACAGCTCATCGTCACACGAGGTTCAGCAGGTGCCCCATCTTGCGCTTCTTGGCCTCGAGGTAGGCCCGGCTGGATTCGGTCGGCGGCACCTCCAGGGGAACCCTCTCGACGATCTCCAGCCCGAAGCCGCCGAGGGCGTTGAACTTCTTCGGGTTGTTGGTCATCAGGCGCAGCCTTCGGGCCCCGAGGTCGGCCAGGATCTGGGCGCCGGTGCCGTAGTCGCGGGGGTCGGCCTTGAAGCCCAGGTGGACGTTCGCCTCGACGGTGTCGGCGCCGGCGTCCTGCAGCTCGTAGGCGCGCAGCTTGTTGAACAGACCGATGCCCCGTCCCTCCTGCAGGAGATAGAGCAGAATGCCGCTGCCCTCGACCTGGATGCGCTGCATGGCGGCGTGCAGCTGGCCGCCGCAGTCGCAGCGTGCCGAGGCGAAGACGTCGCCGGTCAGGCACTGCGAGTGGACCCGGACGAGCACCGGCCGCTCCGGGTCGACCTCGCCCATCACCAGCGCCAGGTGCTCCTCCTCGGTGACGCTGTTGCGATAGGCGTACACCCGAAACGGGCCGTAGTCGGTCGGCAGCAGCGGTCCGGCGACCCGCTCGACCAGCCGCTCGGTGTGCATGCGGTGGGCGATCAGGTCGGCGACCGTCATGATGCCGAGACCGTGCTCGGCGGCGAACTCGATCAGCCGCGGTACCCGGGCCATCTGGCCGTCGTCGTCCATGATCTCGCAGAGCACGCCCGAGGGTGCCAGCCCGGCCAGCCGCGCCAGGTCGACGGACGCCTCGGTGTGGCCGGCCCGCTTCAACACCCCGCCCCGGCGTGCCCTGAGCGGGAACATGTGTCCGGGTCGCTGGAGGTCGCCGGGCCGGGTCCGCGGGTCGACGAGGGCACACACCGTCGCCGCCCGGTCATGGGCCGAGATGCCGGTGGTCGTGCCTTCCCGCGCCTCCACCGAGACGCAGAAGGCGGTGCCGTGGATCGAGGTGTTCTTCTCGACCATCAGCGGCAGCTCGAGCTCCTCGCAGCGTTCGGCGGTCAGCGACACGCAGATCAGCCCACGACCGTGCCGCGCCATGAAGTTGATCGCTTCCGGGGTGACACTCGCCGAGGCGAGAATCAGGTCGCCCTCGTTCTCGCGGTCGGCGTCGTCGACGACGACGACCATCTCGCCCCGGGCGATGCGGGTGATCGCCTCGGTGACCGGGATGAAGACGTCGTCAGAAAACGAGTGGTCGATGCTGGTCATGTCTGGCACGGCTCTCCCCTTGCCGCTACCCGCTGGCGACCGCCGCCACGGACCGCGGACGGGAATGGTACCTATCCCGCGGTCGCAGGGCAAGTTCCCGATACCACGACGGACGTCAGGCGGCCGCGTACAATCCGCCTGATGGCGGCAACCGTCTACCTCGACCACAACGCCTCGACGCCCTGCGACCCGCGGGTGGTCGAGGCGATGCTGCCCTGCTTCACCGAGCTGTATGCCAACCCCTCGAGCCGGGCGCACCGGCCGGGCCAGGCCGCCGCCGCCCGGCTGGAGGAGGCGCGCGCGACCATCGCCCGCTGTCTCGGCGCCCGCTCGCCGTCCGAGGTCGTGCTCACCTCCGGGGCGACCGAGGCCAACGTCACCGCCCTGCTCGGGGTGGCGCAGGCCGCCGAGGCGCGCCGCCGTCACGTCGTCAGCCAGGTCACCGAGCACCCGTCGGTGCTCGAGACCCTGGCCTGTCTTCAGCGCCGTGGGTGCGAGGTCACGCTGCTCGGCGTCGACGCCTCGGGTCGGGTCCGGCTCGACCAGCTCAGCGCCGCGCTGCGCGACGACACTGCCCTGGTAAGCGTGATGCTGGCCAGCAACATCACCGGAGTGATCCAGCCCGTTGCCGAGGTCGCTCGAGCGGCCCGCGCCGCCGGCGCCCTGGTGCACTGCGACGCCGCCCAGGGGGGCGGCACCCTGGCGATCGACGTCGCCGCCCTGGGCGTCGACCTGCTCACCGTGTCGGGGCACAAGATCCACGGGCCGAAGGGCGTCGGGGCGCTGGTCATTCGCCGCCGTCGACCGCCGGTACCGCTGCTGCCACTGCTGACCGGCGGCCCTCAGGAAGGCGGTCTCCGCTCCGGCACGGTCAACCTTCCGGGAGCGGTGGGGCTCGCCCGGGCACTCGAACTCGCCGCGGCCGAGCGGGCCACGGAGGCGCCGCGGATCGCCGCCCTGCGCGACCGGTTCGAGAGACTCCTCGAGGAGCGCCTCGAAGGTGTCGCGGTGCACGGCCCCGACGCCTGCCGGCTCGCCGGCACGACCAACCTGTCCTTCGCCGGCGTCGACTCGAGCTCGCTGCTCGCCTCCCTTCGCGACGTCGCGGTGTCCTCGGGCTCGGCCTGCACATCGAGCCGACCCGAGCCGTCGCCGGTGCTGGTCGCGATGGGCGTGTCCAAGCCTCTCGCCCGGTCGGCAATCAGGGTCGGCCTCGGCCGCTTCACCACCGAGGACGAGGTGGTGCGGGCCGCGGCCCGCATCGCCGAGGAGGTGACCCGCCTCCGCACCCTCGCCGCCCGACGCCGCCGCTGAACGGAATCCGGGCCGCCTCCACCAGCGGCCCGGACCTCTCCGACGATTGGCGGCGAAGGCCTGCCCACCACCCAACAGGCGGTGTGTTCACCACAGAGACACAGAGGCACAGAGGAGCGACTCGAATCCAGCGAGGGCGTGCCAAGTGAATCATCAGAATTCATTTGAGTGGACACAACCAGAGAAGTGACGCAGCATGGACGCACTTCCGACCCGGGAGCAAGACGAAGAAACGAAGGCGTCGTCAGCGGTAGAGCAGGAGGCCGTCGAGGGTGGACTCGAAGTCCCGGACGTCGACGCGCCAGGACTCGAGAAGGGGCTCGAGGTCGGCGTCCGACTCGAGGAGCTGGCGCGCCTCGGCAGAGCCGGTCAGAAGATCGACGGCCGGGACCTCGCTGACGAACTCGTAGGGCTCCGGCCGCCAGCCGAAGCGCTCGGGGTCGTGACGGCGAAAGGCGCCGACGACTTCGAGCCCGAGGGCGACCGGCCGCAGGCGATGGCGGTCGACGACATGCAGCTCGACGCCGCCGCACACCTCCCCGGCGTGCTTGCCGAACATCGGCCGGAAGCGGGCCGCCCGGAAGCCGACCCCGGCGAGCCGACGACCGCGGAGCTCGGCCACCAGCCGCTCGGGGTCGACCCATGGCGCGCCGACCAGGTGGAAGGGACGGGTCGTGCCGCGTCCTTCAGACAGCGTCGTCGCCTCGACGAGGCACAGGCCCGGGTACAGGGCAGCGCTCTCGAGGGCGGGCATGTTCGGGCTCGGCGGCACCCACGGCAGACCGGTCGAGTCCCACCAGTCGGTGCGCCCCCAGCCGCGGCAGCCGACGACCGTCAGCTCGAGCCCGGGGTGACGCTCCCGGCCGAGCAGCAGGGCGAGCTCCCCCAGCGTGAGGCCGTGGCGCACTGGGGTGGGCAGCTGTGACACGAAGGACTCGTAGCCCGGCCTTACCCGTCCGCCCTCGCGGGCGCCGCCGCCGATCGGGTTCGGCCGGTCGAGCACCATGACCTCGACCCCGGCTGCCTCGCAGGCGCCCATCACCGCGTCCATGGTCGCGGCGAAGGTGTAGTAGCGACTGCCGATGTCGGGCAGGTCGACGACCACCACGGCGACCCGGTCGAGGTCGGCCGGAGTGGGCGCCAGCGAGGCGGCATCATGCCCGTAGAGCGATCGGACCGGCGCCCCGGTGAGAGGGTCGCGCTCGTCGTCGACCGCCTCCATGTCCTGGGCGACGCCGTCGAGACCGTGCTCCGGGGCGAGCAGAAGGGTCAGCGGCCCGCAGCCGGCGGCGGCCAGCACCGCCCGCGCCGGATCCAGGGAGGCCGTCACCGCCGCGTGGTTGGCGAGCAGCGCCCAGGGCCGCCCGCCGACCAGGTCGGGCGAGCCGGCCAGCACCTCCAGTCCCGTGACGACCCGCGGCATCACACGATCGTAGCAGCCTGATCTCCTCGAAACCGCCATCACTGGTCCACAATGGACGACGACCCTGGCTGGAGGAGGTGGCGATGGCGATGAGGACCGGTGAATCCCGCCCGCTGCGCGTGGCCCTGGTGTTCGGCGGACGCTCCGGCGAGCACGACGTGAGCGTGGTGTCGGCACGCTCGATCGAGCGGGCGCTCGACCGTGATCGGTACCACGTGGTGCCGATGGCGATCGACCGCGAGGGGCGCTGGGCCGACCCGGAGACCGCGCGGTCGGTGCTCGCCGCCTCCGGCGACCGGACCGACCGGGTCGTCCCTTTCCGTGGCATCCACCGGCTCGACCCGCGGTTGCTCGACGACGCCGTCGAGGTCGCGTTCCCCGTGCTGCACGGGCCCTTCGGCGAGGACGGGACGGTGCAGGGGCTGTTCGACATGCTCGACCTGCCCTATGTCGGCTGCGACGTCGCCGCCTCGGCGATCTGCATGGACAAGATCGTCAGCAAGCGCCTGCTGGTCCAGGCCGGCCTGCGCACCGCCCCCTGGGTCGAGGTCGAAGCTGCCCGATGGGCCGCCGGCCCCGCCGCGATCCGCGACCGCTGCCTGGCGCTCGGGCTGCCGCTGTTCGTCAAGCCGGCACGCCTGGGCTCGTCGGTCGGGATCAGCAAGGTCAAGAGCGCCGACGAGCTCGGTCCGGCGGTCCAGACCGCCCTCGCCTGGGACGACCGGGTGCTGGTCGAGCTTGCCCTCGACGCCCGGGAAATCGAGGTCGCGGTGCTCGGCGACGAGTCTCCCCGGGCCTCGGTGCCTGGCGAGATCGTGCCCGGTCACGAGTTCTACGACTACGCCGACAAGTACCTCGACGATGCCTGCCAGCTGCTGGCCCCGGCCCCGCTGGACGACGCCACGACCGCCGCCGCC
>CAZKKP010000161.1:0-1989 GCA_964553295.1 uncultured Thermoanaerobaculia bacterium
GTCGTGCGGGTTGGTGTGGATGCGCAGCGGGCGGGTGAGCTTGTCGACGTGGTAGACCGGCGAGCGCCTCTTGTACTCCGCCAGGTTCTCGGCCGGGGTCTGGCCGATGTGGTAGTCGGCGTCAAAGTATGCCTGGTACCTCTGGCCGAGATAGCCCATGCGCATTACCAGGTTGGAGACCGGCACCCCGGCGAAGGCGCAGACGTAGCTCGAGGGGTGGTCGAAGACGCTCATCAGGGCGATCAGGCCGCCGTGGCTCCAGCCGAGGATGCCGACCCGGTCCGGGTCGACCCGCGGGTGGTTGGCGACCGCCCAGTCGCGCGCCGCCAGGCAGTCGCCGACCTCGCGGCCGCCGTAGTCGACGGCCTCGTAGAAGGACCGGCCGTAGCCGGTCGAGCCGCGGTACTCGGGAGCGACGACGATGTAGCCCTGGGCGATGAGCTCGCGGACGATGTGGGCGTAGTAGGTGGTGAAGTCGGCGTGGACGCCGCCGTGGGGCAGCACGAGCAGCGGCAGCCGCTGGCCGGCGAAGCCTCGGGGGGTGAAGACGTAGGTGTAGAACTTGACGTTCAGGCCGGCGCCGATGCCGGTCGGGTTGCTCTCCTTCCAGCGCGGCGGTCCGTAGATCCGAACCTTGTCGACGACCGCGACGTCGCCGACGGTCTCGAACCAGAGGAGGTCGTCGATCTTCTTGGCGAGCTCGTCGAAGCGGTGCTCGGCCGCCTGGCGAGCGGCGGCGACCGCCTCCTCGGTGGGGTCGGCGGCAGCGGCGAAGGGAGTCGCCGCCAGCATGAGGACGGCGAGACACGAGGTGACGAGGGCACGGCACATGGGGCACCTCCGTTACGACCGCATGTTAACCCTGACCCGGTGAATCCCCGTGCGGCCTCGACCACGGTGCGCCCGGTGCGGTTAGAATCCTCGGGTGAACACCGGCACGGAACCGCCGCAGCACGACGAGCTGGACGACGATCCGCACGTGTCCGGCAAGAGCTCGCGGGTCGTTCCGATGCCCCTCGCCGTGGGGGAGCTGCGCCGCGGGCTGGCGACCCAGAAGCTGATCCCGATGCGGTACCAGGTGCGCGACGACGAGGGCCGGCGGTCCCTGACCTCGGTCGAGGCGCCGAACATCGCGGTGCGAATCGAACGCGGGCTTTCCCTGAGCGCCTCCGCGGCGCGGAAGTACCCGGAGCACACGATCTTCCTCGACGGCGTCGCGAACGCCGAGCCGTTCCTCGACACCGCGCGACGACAGTACAACCTCGACCACCACGAGGGCTGTGTCCGCTCCTTCACGCTCGCCACCTGCGAGCAGGCGATGGTCCTGGTCCGACGCGGCCTGGACCTGTCCGGAGAGCGCTGGACGGTGTTGGCCAACGAGCCCGATCTGGACACGGTGCTCGCGATCTGGGTGCTGCTCAACCACCGGCGGTTGGCCGACGCGGGCTCGGAGGTCCGTGGGCGGGTGATGCCACTGGTCCGGCTGCAGGGGGTCATCGACGCCCACGGATTCGAGCTGGCGGACCTCACCGGCTTTCCCGTCGCGCTGCAGCGCTCGACCCGCGAGCGGATCGACGAGCTCCGGACGCCCGAGCTCGAGGTCAAGCGGCAGGGGCGCTGGGGTGAGGTCGACCTCCTCGAGCACACCGCGGCAGTGCTCTTGGCGATCGACCAGATGGTGTACACGGCGAGGGACTTCGAGGGCCTGGAGGAGGTCGAGGAGCTCGACCGGGTGCCGATCGGGGCCGATCGCTTCGCGGTCATATGTCGATCGGCGCTCGGCATTTACGAGCTCGAGCAGTACCTCAAGAAGGTCCACGAGGAGCGGATCGGGCTGATCATCCTCGAGCGGACCGAGCGCGAGTACACCATCCGCCAGGTCGACCCGTTCCTGCCGACGCCGCTCGAAGCGCTGTACGACCGGCTCAACCTGATCGACCCGGCGGTCCTGGGGGCGAACCGGTGGGGAGGCGGCAGCGACATCGGCGG
>CAZKKP010000161.1:1999-8246 GCA_964553295.1 uncultured Thermoanaerobaculia bacterium
GCCGCCATCTGCCGCTGGGTCTACCGGCCGCCGGCCGCGATCCGTCGACTGCAGCGGCTCGGTTTGGCGCTGCTGGTCGGCGGGGCGGTTGCCGGGGGGGCGGTTGCTGGGGCCGCCTGGTCGGGAATCGGCGTCCTGCCCGAGCTCGCGCGTCTGCACCAGTCGGAGGCTCTACTCCGCTTCCCCGTCCTGTTCGCGGTCCTGGCAGTGGTCGCGCTCGGGCTCGCGGTGAGGCGGCGGGCGCCGCGACTTCTCGGCCTTCGCCGACCACGCTGGGACCGCTGGGTGTGGTGGGCCCCGGTCGCCGTGCTCGCCGCGGCTGCCGGAGGAAGCGTCGCGCCGCTGTGGGTCGGGGACGGGCCCCCGCCGCCCGGTCCGGAGGCGCTGGGATTCGGGCTCGCCCTGGTGCTGGTGGCCGTCGCCACGGAGCTGCTCTTCCGGGGGGTGGTGCACGGGCTGCTGGTCGAGGTCTACCCGGTGATGGTTCCGGGTGGCCGACGCTACCCGTCGGTTCCCCTCGCCGTGTCCAGCCTCGGTTCCACCCTGCTCGCGCTCTGGCTGGCGCCGCGCGGCCACGACCTGCTGGTCGCCGGCCCGCTCCCCTGGGCGGCCACGCTGGCCGCGGCCCTGGTGCTCAGCCTGGCCTGCGGCGTCGCCCGGGAGCGTTCGGGGAGCGTCATGGCGGCGGCGGCGTTGCACGTGGTAGCTGTGCTGGCCGCCTGGGTCGGCCTCGCCGGCTGACCGGGGAATTCCGTTGTGCTGGCGGTGGTTCCGACCGGTGGAGGGTCATGTCGATGACCGACGTCAGGGTTTTCACCAGCAGGATGTGTCCCTACTGCATCGCCGCCAAGCGGCTACTGACGACGCTCGGTGTGCCTTTCGACGAGGTCCCGCTCGACAGCAAGCCCGAGCTTCGGGCACAGCTCTCGGCCGAGAACCGCGGCTGGAAGACCGTGCCGATGATCTTCATCGGCGACCGTTTCGTGGGTGGGTTCTCCGAGCTGCGCAAGCTCGAGCAGTCGGGAGAGCTGCTGTCTTTGCTGCACCGCCCCCGAGCCGCCACCGGCTGAGGCGCCGTCGTCCGGGTGCAGATCGTCTCCTCAGGCCCGGTCCTTCCAGCGGCGGACGACCGTGAAGCAGTCCACTCCCGGCGCGACGGCGCGGCCTGCGTGGCGGCTCGCCGCCGCTACCACCGTCGGTTCGGCGCAGCGCAGGAAAGGATTGCTCGCCAGCTCGTCGGCGAGGGTAGAGGGCACCGTGGGTCGGCCCCGATCGCGGCAGCCGGCGGCGGAGGCGAGGCGGCTCTCGATCACCGGGTTTCCGGGCTCCACGAGCCTGGCAAATCGCAGGTTGGCCACGGTGTACTCGTGACCGCAGCACACCAGCGTATCGGGCGGCAGGACGGCGAGACGGCGGAGCGAGGACCACATTTCGGCCGGGCTGCCTTCGAACAGGCGCCCACAGCCGGCAGCGAACAGGGTGTCGCCGCACAGCAGGACGCCCTCGCCGACGTAGGCGAGGTGGCCTCGAGTGTGGCCCGGCACGTGCAGCACGTCGAAGCTGAGCTCGGCGATCTCGAGACGGTCACCATCGGCGAGCGGGCGGGTGACCGCCGCGACGTGCTCGAGGGCCGGCCCGAACACCGGCAGCCGGGAGCCCGCCAGGGCCGCTGCCCCGGCGACGTGGTCGGCGTGATGATGGGTGAGAAGCACCGCGGCGAGCTCGAGACCGTGGGCGGCGAGGGCCTGCTGGACGCCAGCGGCCTCGCCGGGGTCGACGGCGACCGCCCGGGACTCCCCCTCGGCGGCCACCAGCCAGACGTAGTTGTCCGCGAGCACCGGCACCGGCCACACCTGGAGCATGTTCCGATGCTCCCAGGTCCTCCGGTCCGGGTCAAGGAGGTGAGATGGCCAATCGTTACCTGATCGTGGCGGATCCCCTCGCCAGCCTGAACCCGGTGTTCGACCTGGGGGTGTGCGTCAGCCGGGAGCTGCTCGAGCGCGGTTTTCACGTGGACTACCTCGACCTGCTGGCGTCGGACCCGTCGTTGCCGGCGACCGAGTACCTCGCCCGGCTGCCGGTGCAGAGGGTCGTCTCAGCCGACTCGGGCCGTGATCCGTTCTGGGAGCTCGAGGGCGTTCGCGAGGCCGACGCGGCGTCCTATCAGGTGATCCTGCAGCGCAAGGATCCGCCGGTCGACGACGTCTTCATCCGCTACGCCCGCCTGTTCGAGTCGGTGCCCGGGCACGTCGTGCAGATCAACCGGCCGCCGGCGACCTACACCTTCTCGGAGCACACCCTGGCGCTGCGCTACCCGGCGTACGCCGCCCCGACCGACCTGTGCTCGAGCTTCGAGGAGCTGGTTCGGGCGGTCCGCCGGCAGCCCGGCGAGGCGGTCTGCAAGCCCCTCAACACCTACTGTGGGATCGGCGTGACCTTCGTCTCGCGAGACGTCCCCGAGGGGGAGCTGGAGGGCTTCTGGCAGGCCTGGCAGCCGGAGGTGATCGTGCAGCCCTACCTCGAGGCCGTCGAGTCGAGCGGCGACCTGCGGATCCTGACGATCAACGACCGGGTGCTCGGCTCGGTGCTGCGGGTGCCGCCGCCGGGCTCCCGCCTGGCCAACCTCCACCAGGGCGGCAGCGCCGTGCGGCTCGAGCCGACCCGGCGCCAGCTGGCGGCGTGCCGGAAGGTCGCCGCGGATCTCAACCCCCTGGGGCTGCACCTCCTCGGCCTGGACTTCATCGGCGAGCACCTGACCGAGGTCAACATCACCAGCCCGACGACCATCATCCAGATCAACCAGGTCAACGGAATCCGTGCCGACCGCGACCTGGTCGACGAGCTCGAGCGGATGTGGCGGGCACGCCGTGGATAAGGCGGCGCGGAACCGGCTGATCTGCGCCGGACGGACGGTGCCGGCGGGCTGGGTGGTGGTCGGGCTGTGCCACAGCCCCGCCTGTCCCGGGAGCGGGGACAACGCGCTGGTGGTCAAGCGACCCGGCCGGCGCGAGGTGGTCGGCGCCGACTCGCCCGTGCCGGAGGGGTGGGCACGGGTGCGACCGGCCCGCTGCGAGGGCTACCCGGGCGCCGGGGACAACGGCTGGCTGATCGAGCGCGTCGGGTCGTGCGCCGAGCCGGTCAGGTCCGATGGCGGTCGAGAAACGCCGTGAGGCGTCGTCCGTCATCGTCCTCGAAGCCGACGAAGCTGGCGCCCACCCCCTCGACCCGCTCCGCCGCGAGGTCGGTGGTGCGGCGCACCTCGGCGCGACCGCGGATCGGCGTGGGCTCGCCCGGGATGCTGATCTCGAACTGGAGCGGCGTCCCCTTGGGGTAGTGGCCGAATCCCCGGAGCAGCACCCCTGAACGTGAGAGATTCTCGGTCTGGCAGAAGGCGCGTAGCGGCCGGTCACCGACCTGCACCATGATCCTCACCGGCGCTCGCACTGGCAGCCGGGGAGCGACGTCGAGGAGCAGCCGGGCGGTGTCGGTCAACGTGATGTCGACCTCGTCGCCGGCGATGACTCGGTTGATCCCGTGGCCGAGGAAGCGACCGGCCTCGGAGAGTCGTCCCGGATCGGTGACCAGGATGGCGCCGCAGCGCTGCGATGCGGAGCCCGCGTCGCGCAGCGACCTCAGCAGGCGGCCGAGGGCCACACCGACCACCGGGTAGCCGACCAGAACCAGCCGGAAGGCCGTCCGGTGGACGCGCTCGACGACGTCGAGATCCCACGGTGCGTGCACGATCTCGAGGCCGAGGGGTCGGAGCGCACGCTCGACACTCCCTCGGTCAACCCCTTCGAGGTTGGTGACAAGCGCACGTACAGGTTCGCTCACGTGGTCCGTCCCGGTTCCCTATCCTACGCCGATCATAGCGCACACCGCCATGATCGACATGCAATGCAGGTCACATCCCGCGGAGCGTCCGGCGTCCGCCGCCGGCTGCCGACACCGGAGCGGTTGCAGGCTGACCCGTCGTCCGGCACACTGCGGCGATGGGCGAGACCTCGAGTCCCGAAGGCCGCGACGCGCCGATCGAATGCCGGACCGGCGAGCGGCTGTCCGGCCACACCACGCTCGAGCTGGGCGGCCCGGCGGCCTGTTTCGCGCTGGTGGCGAGCCGGCGGGAGACCGAGGAGGCCTTGCGCTGGGCCGCCTCGGAAGGGCTTCCGGTGCGGGTGCTCGGCGGCGGCTCCAACCTGGTGGTCGCCGATCGCGGCGTCGACGGGCTGGTTCTCGCGGTCTGCAGCCGCGGCATCGAACGGCGCCCCCTCGACCGCTGGGAGCTCGTCGAGGTCGCGGCCGGCGAGCCGTGGGCGGATGTGGTCGCCTGGAGCGTCGACGAGGGCCTCGCCGGCCTGGAGTGCCTCGCCGGGATCCCGGGGACCGCCGGTGCGACTCCGATCCAGAACGTCGGCGCCTACGGCCGGGAGGTGGCCGAGCTGGTGGAATGGGTCGAGGTCCTCGACCGGCGGCGGCTGGAGGTCTCGAGGGTTCCCGTCGGACGCTGCGGCTTCGGCTACCGGCGTAGCCGGTTCCGAGAACGGCCCGACGAGCAGGTGGTGCTCCGAGTCGGCTTCCGACTGCTTCCCGGTGGGGACGGCGTCGCGCGCTATCCGGAGCTGCGCCGCAAGCTCGGCGACCCGGTGGCGGCGCCGTCGCCCCGAGCGGTGATGGAGGCGGTTCTCGAGCTGCGGCGGTCCAAGTCGATGGTGCTCGATCCTGCAGACCCGAACCGGCGCAGCGTCGGCTCGTTCTTCGTCAACCCGGTGCTCGGCGCCGACCGGGCAGCGGGGATCGCCGCACGGGCCGTCGCCGACGGGCACGCTGGGAGCGTCGACGAGGTGCTGTGCTTCCCGGCAGAGGCCGGGGCGGTCAAGCTCTCGGCGGCGTGGCTCATCGAGCGTGCCGGCTTTCCACGGGGCACCCGGCGTGGGCCGGTGGGAGTCTCGAGCGCCCACTCGCTGGCACTGGTCCACCACGGCGGCGGCAGCACCGCCGAGCTGCTCGCCCTCGCGGGGGAGATCCGCCGCCGTGTGGACGACGTTTTCGGCGTCAGGCTCGTTCCCGAGCCGGTGCTGTGGGGCTTCGACAGGGCCGACCCGCTGGGCCCGGGTCAGTCGTCCGCGCTGTAGGTGATCTCCAGGCGCCTGGCGCGCCAGGCGGCGAGGACCAGCATGGCCGCGGCGAACAGCACCGGGACCAGAACTCCCGCCCAGACCGGCGCCGGCTGCGCGAGAACCGCGAACGGACCCAGGGAGATCGGCACCGGCAGCAGGCCGCCGAGCCAGTGGACCACGCTCGCCACCTTGAGGAAGGGCGGCAGGAACGGAACGAGCATCTCCCAGCCGAGGAAGAGCACCGCCGGGACCATGGGGTTGCGCACGAAAAGGCCGGCGAGCAGGAACAGCGCACCGTAGGCGACCGTCGCCAGGACGACGATGCCGAGATAGGCGAGCGTCGCCGACAGGCCGGCGCCCAGGAACGGGTAGGCGAGGGCCCTGCCGCCCTGCACGGGCAGGTAGTGCAGGGCGATGGTCAGCACCACCGCGGGACCGAGCAGCAGCAGCGAGGTGGCGAGGACGCCGAGGTACTTGCCGGCCACCAGGACCTCGCGCCGGAGAGGGGCGAGCAGGTCGAAGTGCAGGCTGCGCTCGAGCAGGGCGCCGCGGAAGGCGCGCACCGCGATGGTGGCGACGGCGAAGAAGAGCACGAAGCGCAGGATGAAGAAGTAGAAGGTCTGGGCGAAGTCGCCGCTGGTGGCGCCGGGGTCGAGGCGGGCGTGGGCCGGCAGGAAGAGCGACCGGAGCAGTGCCAGGCCGACCGGCAGGAGGACGAAGAGGAGCAGCGGCAGGGCGCGCCGGCTGAGCAGGTTGCGGGCGGTCTCGGCGCGGGCGACCGCCATCGCCTGGCGCCGCCAGGTGGTGCGGCGGGAGGCCGGCTGGAGCGGGTTCACGAGCCACCTCCGGCGCCGCCGCCGATCAGGTACTCGTAAACCGCATGGACGGTCTCGTCGGCGGCGGCGACGGTCTCGACCGCCACCCCGGTTTCGAGCAGGACCTCGGTGACCCCGGGAAAGAACGCCTCGGCGTCGCGGGTGGAGACCATCAGGCCCTCGTCCGCCCCGAGCACCCGAACCTCGGCGACATGCTCCATGGCGACGAGCCTGGCGGCCACCTCGCGCGGACGCTCACAGCGGATCAGGACCTGGATCGGGTGGCTGGTGATCTGGCCGCGGACGGCGCGGATC
>CAZKKP010000162.1:0-1773 GCA_964553295.1 uncultured Thermoanaerobaculia bacterium
CGACCCCTGACCCCTGACCCCTGACTCCGGCTCCGATCTCGGGTCCGTCCGCCATGCTGGTCTACACTGGCCACGTGGCCGGAATTGGTCTCATCCTGAGCAACGCGGCGGCGGCGGCATGACCTTCGAGATGATCCTTACCCTGGGGATCCTCGGCGTGGCCATCGTTCTGTTCGTCAGCGAGCGCCTGCGCGCCGACCTGGTCGGTCTGCTCGTGCTGGTCACCCTGGTGGTGGTCGGTCTGGTCACGCCTGACGAGGGGATCGCGGGCTTCGCCAACCCGGCGGTGGTCACCGTGTGGGGGGTCCTCATCCTGTCCGCCGGGCTGGCCCGCACCGGAGTGGCGAGTCGGCTGGGCGACCAGGTGCTGCGTCTTGCCCGCCTGCCCCGCCAGGATCCGTCGGCGAAGCCACCGGCCGCCGGCGAGCGCCGGCTGCTCGCCGTGCTGATGAGCAGCACCGCGGCGCTCTCGGCGTTCATGAACAACATCGGCGTGGCGGCGATGTTCCTCCCGGTCACGGTGGAGATCGCCCACCGCACCGCGAGACCGGCGTCGCGACTGCTCCTGCCCATGGCCTACGGGTCGCTGCTGGGCGGCATGCTGACGCTCATCGGCACCTCCTCCAACCTGGTGGTGAGCGACTTCCTGCGCGACGCAGGAATGCGGCCCCTGGGTCTGTTCGACTTCACCCCCGTCGGCGTGGTGATCCTGGTGGTCGCGGTGGGCTACACGCTGCTGCTCGGACGCCGCACGCTGCCGGTGCGAGAGCCGCTGGCGCCCGGATCGGCGGATGCGTCCGCGTCAGCAGACGACCGTCGGGAGCTCTACGGGCTCGAGGAGCGCCTGGCGACCCTGGTCCTGCCCGACGACAGCCCGCTGCTCGGCAGGACCCTCGCGGAGAGCCGCCTCGGCCAGGCCCTGGGGCTCAACGTCCTCAGCGTGGAGCGGCGCGAGGGACGCCGCCGGTCGCCCGAGCCGAACCTGATCCTCGAGGCCGGCGACCGGCTGCGGGTCCTCGGCCGCACCGAGGTCCTCGGCGAGCTGGCCGCCCATCCCGTGCTCCGGGTCGAGGACCGGCTTCCTACCGCCGCCGAGCTCATCTCCGAGGGCGTCGGCCTGGCCGAGCTGGATCTGACGGCGGGCTCTGAGCTGGTCGGTCAGACGGTCGTCGAGGCGGAGGTCCGGCGCACCCTTGGGGTCAACGTCCTGGCCGTGTGTCGCGAGGGCACGGCCCGACGCACCAACCTGCACGACCTCGTCTTGCAGGCCGGCGACCGGCTGCTCGTCCAGGGCCCGCTCGACCGGCTTCAGGCACTCGCCGGCGAGCTCGATGCGCGCCGCCTGAGCGCCGCCGAGGCCGATCGCTACCGGATCGAGGAACGCCTGCTCTTCGTCAGCCTGCCCGAGGGCTCCTCCCTGTCCGGTCGGACTCTCGCGGAGGCGCGCCTGGCCGCCGCCTACAGCATCTCGGTCCTCGCCGTGGTGCGATGGGGCGATGAGTGGCTGATGCCCGAGCCTTCAACACGGCTCGAGGACGGCGACGTGCTCCTGGTGCAGGGGCGCGCAGAGGACCTCGAGGTGCTCCGGGGCCACCAGAGCCTGGTGGTCGAAGGCGCTGCGGACATCGACCTCGACGAGCTCGAGGATGGGCCCCTGGTGGTGGTCGAGGTGATGCTGTCGCCGTACACCCCGCTGGTGGGCAAGACGCTGCGGCGGATCCGCTTCCGCGAGAGATACGGTCTCACGGTCTTGGCCGTGTGGCGTGGCGGCCG
>CAZKKP010000162.1:1783-8218 GCA_964553295.1 uncultured Thermoanaerobaculia bacterium
CGGCCGCGGCGCAGCGGTCTCGGCGACCTGCCGCTGCGCGCCGGCGATGCCCTCCTGTGCCACGGGCCGCGAGAGAAGTTCGAGCTCCTGGCGCGGGAGCGCGACTTCGTCGTGCTCAAGCTCGACGTCCAGGAGCAGCCCCGCACCGAGAAGGCGCCCGTCGCCGGGCTGATCATGGCCGGTGTGGTGGCCGTTGTGCTGACCGGTTGGCTGCCGATCTCGATCGCCGCCATCGCCGGCGCGACGCTGATGGTGCTGAGCCGCTGCCTGACCATGGAGGAGGCGTACCGGTCCATCGAGTGGCGGGCGGTGTTCCTGATCGCCACCATGCTGCCCCTCGGGCTGGCGATGCAGCGCACCGGCGCCGCCGCGCTGCTCGCCGACCGCGTCGTGACGGCCGTGGGTCCCTTCGGCCCGACCGCAATTCTCGCCGGCATCATGACGTTGACGCTCGTGGTCAACCAGTTCATCCCCAGCGCGGTCAACGCGGTGGTCATGACGCCCATCGCGCTGGCCACCGCTGCCGGGCTCGGGGTCTCGCCCTATCCCTTCGTGATGGCCATCGCCTACGCCGCCGCCGCCAGCTTCATGACGCCGGTGTCGCATCCCGCCAACGTCCTGGTCATGGTGCCCGGCGGCTACCGCTTCCGCGACTACCTCAAGAACGGCCTCGCCCTGTCCGTGATCGTGCTGGTGGTCAGCATCGCGCTGCTGCCCATCGTCTTTCCCTACTGAACTCGCTCCCGGCTGTCTCAGCAGGAACCGGGTCAGAACCGCCAGACCAGGGCGATGAGGGGCACGGCGACGAGGACCACGACGATCGACAGGGGCAGGCCGAGGCGCCAGTAGTCGCCGAACCGGTAGCCGCCGGGCACCATGACCAGGGCATTGGACTGGTGGCCGACCGGCGTCAGGAAGGCGCACGAGGCGCCGACCACCACCGCCATGAGCAACGGGTCCACCGAGACGGCCATGCCGGTGGCCAGATTGATGGCGATGGGCGCCATCAGGACCGCGGCGGCGGCGTTGTTGACCACGTTGGACAGCAGCATGGTGCCGACCATCAGGGCGGCGAGCATGGTCACCGGCGAGACGACCTCGGCCAGCCGCAGCATCTGGTCGGCGATGAGCTGGGCCCCGCCGGTGCTCTCCAGGGCATGGCCGAGGGGGAACATGGCCGCGAGCAGGATGATCACCGGCCAGTCGACGCTGTCGTAGATCTCCTTGAGCGGAACCAGGCCGGCCACCACCATGACCAGCGCCGCCGCGACGAAGGCCACCTGCACCGGCGCCAGGCCGAGGGCGGTCGTCGCCATCGCCAGTGCGAAGATGGCGAGGGCGAGCACGATCCTCTTCGGCTTGACGAAGCGAATGCCACGCTCGGCCAGGGGCAGGCACTCCAGGGCCGCGAGGGTCTCTCTGAAGGTCGCCTGCCGGCCCTGCAGCAGCAGGATGTCGCCGACCGCAAACGGCGTGTGCCCGAGGCGCGACTGCAGCCGGTGCCCGAGCCGGGCGATCGCCAGCAGGTTGACCCCGAAGTTCGAGCGCAGCTTCATGGAGATGGCGGTCTGTTCGGTCATGTGGGAGCCCGGGGTGACGATCGCCTCGACGATCTGCACGTCGTCGGACTCCAGGGCGTCCGGGTGCTCGACACCGCTCTCGGCGAGCTCCAGGCCCAGACCGTCGACGAGCTCCTCGAGCTCGTCCGATGTGGCCTCCACGAGGAGGAGATCGCCGGCCTCGATCACCTCGTGGGCGGCGGGAGCGGGCAGGTGCTCGTCGCCGCGCACCAGGCCGACCACCACGGCGTCGGTTCCCTTGCCCAGGTCGACCGAGATCCTGGAAATGGGGTGGCCCACCAGGGGGGAGCTCGCTGGCACCAGCACCTCGCTGATGTAGTCTTCGACGTGGAACAGGTCTTCGGAGTCGGTCGAGCCCTGGCGACGGGGCGTCAGCTTCCAGCCGAGCAGCGCGATGAACACCACCCCGACGATCGCCACGCCCGCTCCCACCGGGGCGAAGTCGAACATGCCGAAGGGCGGCGCGCCGGTGTCGGCCCGATAGGCGGCGATGATGATGTTGGGCGGCGTGCCGATCAGCGTGGTCAGCCCGCCGAGCAACGAGCCGAAGGCCAGCGGCATGAGCAGCAGGGAGGGCGACCTGCCGCTCTGCCGCGACATCCAGACGGCGACCGGGATGAACAGCGCCAGCGCCCCGACGTTGTTCATGAAGCCCGAGCACAGCGCGACGATGCCGCTGAGGGCGGCCACCTGCAGCGTCAGGTTGTCGCCCACCTTGACCAGCAGTCGCGAGATGCCGTCGACCACCCCGGCGTTGAGCAGCCCCCGGCTGATGACGAGCACCGCGGCCACCGTGACCACCGCGGGGTGGCCGAAGCCCAGGAACACCTCCTCCCTCGGCACCAGACCGGCGGCGAAGACGAGCAGCAGCGCCGCGACCGAGACGAGGTCGTAGCGCCAGCGCCCCCAGACGAACAGCGCGAGGGTTACCAGGAGGATCCCGAAGACCACGCCCTGGTCGAAGGTCAGGTTCATGCTCCTCTCCGTGGGTCGTCCCATGCGGCGCCAGCCCCCGTGGCGTCTCGTCCGGAATCAAGCGCGACACAGGCATGCCCCGGTGTGACGGATTCGGGCTCGCCTGGAACCTCGGAGCGATGATATGTCGCCGCGTCTGCGGCGTCATCGGGGACGACCCGAGAACTTCGGGCCGGGCTCTTCGTTTCTCCGTCCCAAGGAGGACAGCATGCGTTCGCACCCAGCCATCCCCGTACTGGTTCTGTCCGCGATCCTCACGCCGACCGTGGTCTCGGCGGAGGTCCGCAACTTCGAGCACCGCTTCGACGCCCTTCCCGGGGCGACCCTGGTCCTCGACGTCAGCTTCCACGAGGTCCGGGTCACCGCCCGACCGGGCGCCGCCGTCGAGGTCGAGGTGGAGCTCGAGAGCTCGTCCGCGAGCAGGCTCGAAGCCTATGTCCCGCGCTTCGAGGCGAGCGAGGGCGGGCTCCTCGTCCGGTCCTCGGCGCAGGAGCGCAGGTGGTTCGGAGGTCCCCGGATCCGGGGCCGGGTCACGGTCGCCATGCCTCCCGGCATGGGCCTCCGGGTGGACGGCTCGTCGGGCGCGGTCAAGGCCGCCGGCGACTTCGGTGCGGCCGCTCTGGTCTTCGACGTCTCCTCCGCCCCGGTTTCCGTCGACGGCGCCGCCGACGAGATCGTCGTCGACGGCTCGTCGGGCCCGGTCCGCTTGCGCCTCGACCGTCCCGTTCGGCGGGTTTCGGTCGACGTTTCCTCGGGCAGCGTCGTGGTCGAGGGCCCGGTGTCAGACCTCGTGGTCGACACCTCTTCGGGCAGCATCACCGCCCGCGGGCTGGTCGGCCGCGCCGATCTGGACAGCTCCTCCGGGGCCATCTCGGCCCACTGGGCCGCGATCCCACCCCCGGCAACGGCGGTACGGGCCGAGGCCAGCTCGGGCGGCGTCCAACTGAGCTTCCCCCGTGGCGCCGTGCTGGTGGGGCTCGTCGACACGAGCTCCGGCAGGATCACCAGCGACTTCCCCGCCGCCTCTCACGATCGGCGCGACCGACTCGTCCTGGCCGGCGGGCCCGAGGCCGTCCAGGTCAGGGTCGACACCTCGTCGGGGAGCGTCCGGCTCACTGCCCACTGAGCGACGGCGGGCCGCCGGCCGCGGTGGCCCCGCAGGCCAAAGCCCGGGCAGGTACTGCCCGGGCTTCAGGGGAGCGGTTGGCTGACGACTACGGAGCCCGAAGCGGGACTCCTGGCGGCGCTACTTGCCGAAGACGGTGGTGGGGACCCGGTCGGCAGCGAGGAACTGCGAGCCGTCGACGACCAGGGTGACCGACTTCAGGGCGCCGCTGGCGCCGAGCCCGATCGGCTCGGAGTCGATGCCGGGGCGGAGCCTCTGGTTGACCTCGATGGTCTTCTCGGTGCCGTCGGCGAAGCTGACCTTGACCTCCTTGAGGTTGACCTGGAGGGACTTGACCTGGATGACGAGCTCGGAGACCGCGGCCTCGCTCTTGACCTTGACCTCGCCTTCTCCGCTGTTCAGGAGCAGCGTCCGGCTGCCCAGCTTGATCCAGCTGTCGGCGAACGCCGGTCCTGCCGCGAACGCGGCGAGAGCGAGCAGACACAGTGCGACGGCGAACGAACGTTTCATGGTGACCCCTTTCTGCTGTTGTCCCGCCCCTTCCGGGGGCGATGATCGCGACCTGGTGGTGGCGCCGGGCTTCCGGTCGCCGGCGGCTGCGGCCGCCTTGCCAGGAGTACGCGCGAAGGCGCCAGAGGTTTCCTGTCGCCTGGCTCTGCCGGCGGATCCGCGGTCAGGCCGTAGGGCGTGCTGCCGGAGTGACCACCTCGCCGGCGCGGAGCACGGCGTGGGCCGGGTTGGCGCCGATGGCGTAGGCGAGCTCCGCCGGGTGCTCGACGTCCCACAGCACCAGGTCGGCGGCCAGGCCCGGCGCCAGGGTGCCCCGCTCGGCGCCGAGGCCGAGGGCACGGGCGGCCTCGCGGGTGGCGCCGGCCAGGGCCTCCTCGGGGGTCAGCCGGAAGAGCACGCAGGCCATGTTGAGCATGAGGAGCAGTGAGGTCACCGGCGAGGTGCCCGGGTTGCAGTCGGTGGCGACGGCCATCGGCACGCGGTGGGCGCGCAGCAGCTCGACCGGCGGCAGCCGGGTCTCGCCGAGGACGTAGAACGCTCCCGGCAGCAGCACCGCCACCGTGCCCGCCCGGGCGAGGGCCGCCACCCCGTCGGGCGAGGCGTACTCGAGGTGGTCGGCGGACAGGCCTCGGTGGCGGGCGACGAGCTGGCAGCCGCCGGAGTCGGAGAGCTGCTCGGCATGGAGCTTGACCGAAAGCCCGAGCCGGCGGGCACTGTCGAAGAGCCGCTCGACCTGGGCCGGGGTGAAGGCGATGCGCTCGCAGAAGGCGTCGACCGCGTCGACGAGCCCGAGGGCGGCGGCGGTCGGTAGCATCTCCTCCGAGACCAGCTCGACGTAGTCGTCGGCGCGGCCGGCGTACTCGGGAGGGAGGGCGTGCAGGCCGAGGAAGGTGGTGCGCACGGTCACCGGCAGCTCCGTGCCGAGGCGGCGCGCGGCGCGCAGCATCTTCAGCTCGCTCGAGGTGTCGAGCCCGTAGCCCGACTTGACCTCGACCGCGGTGACGCCTTCGGAGAGCAGCCTCTCGAGGCGGCGGCGAGCCGACTCGACGAGCTCGTCCTCGGTCGCCGCTCGCGTGGCACGAACGGTCGACAGGATGCCGCCCCCGGCGCGGGCTATCTCCTCGTAGGTCGCACCTGCGAGGCGCTGCTCGAACTCGCGGGCACGGTTGCCGCCGTACACCAGGTGGGTGTGGCAGTCCACCAGGGCGGGGGTGATCCAGCGTCCGCCGGCCGACAGGACCTCGCGGGCGAGGGCCTCGGGCTCTCCGGGCAGCTCCTCCCGGGGGCCGACCCAGGCGATCCGGCCGCCGTCGACGGCGAGGGCGCCGTCGGTCACCTGTCCCCAGGGGCGGTCGCCGGCCATCGTGGCCAGCCGGGCGTCGACGAGGATCCGGTCCCACATGGCGGCGATCCTACCCGAACCGTGACTGCCGGACCACGCCCCCTTCCCGGTTCTGCGGAGCGATCGTGGAGGCTGCCGGCACGATATGATGAGAGCGTGACCGCCAGCTCGAGCCCAGCCCGACATCGGGCGGGAGTTCCGGATCTCGGCGCGGCCGCCCGAAGGACCGGAGGAGCATGTGAGCGACGAGCGTGACCGCTCGGAGACCTCGGCGCCACTGGGACCGATTCCCGGCACGGTGCCTGCCGGCGGTTGGGCGTTCGTGCCCGGCGATGTCGTCGCCGGCCGCTTCCGGGTGGTGCGGTTCATCGCCGGCGGCGGCATGGGCGAGGTCTACGAGGTAGAGGACCTCGAGCTCGACGGTCGCGTCGCCCTCAAGGTGCTTCGTCGCGACATCGCCTGTGGCAGCGGCGCCCGGGAGCGTCTGCGGCGTGAGATCCAGCTCGCGCGCCAGGTCACCCACCGCAACGTCTGCCGCACCTTCGACGTGGTCAGCCACGAGGTGGTCGGGCCGGACGGCCAGCCCTTCCAGATCACCGGCCTGACCATGGAGCTGTTGCGCGGCGAGACACTGAGCTCGCGTGTGGGTCGAATGGGACCCCTGTCCAGCGAGCAAGCCCGGCCGTTGCTGCGGCAGATGGCGGCGGCCCTCGACGCGGCGCACGCCGCCGGAGTGGTTCATCGCGACTTCAAGGCCGGGAATGTCATCCTCGTCCCCGAGGGCGGGGGTGAGCGCGTCGTGGTCACGGACTTCGGCGTTGCCCTGTCGGGTCCGGCGCGGTCGGGCAGCGACGATCCCGGCACCGCCGGTGGGTGACCACTGGTATCAGGTGCGGGCGTTC
>CAZKKP010000163.1:0-8179 GCA_964553295.1 uncultured Thermoanaerobaculia bacterium
ACGCTGCTGCCGGTGCACGACGGCACCGCCACCCTGGTGCGGGCGCCCTCGGGCACCCTCCTCGCCGACGGTGGGCGCCTCGTTCGAGAAGCCCTCGAGCACCTGACCGACCAGGGGGTGCGGCGCCTGGACGCGGTCATTGCGTCCCACGCCGACGAGGACCACATCGGCGGCCTGGGCGCCGTCGTCACCAGCGTCCGCCCCGCCCGTCTGGTGATCCCCGCCTGGCAGCGCGCCGACCCCGCCTCGGCCGAGCTGCTGCGCCGCGCTCGCCGTTCCGGCGTTTGGGTGACGCCGGTGGCTCGGGGCGCCCGGCTCGCCGTCGGCGCGCTTCCCGTCGAGGTGCTCTGGCCGCCTCTGCTGCGGCCGCCCCGAGACGGCAACGAGCGCTCCCTGGTGCTGCGGGTGGGCATCGGCGACACCACGGTGCTGGTCACCTCCGACATCGGGCACGCCACCGAACGCCGCCTCGGGGCCGCGACGCGGCTCGACGCCGAGGTGCTGGTGGTCGGCCACCACGGCAGCCGGGGCTCGACCTCGGAGGCCTTCCTGGACCGGGTGCGACCCCGGGTGGCGCTCATCCCGGCCGGTCCGGGGACGACGCACGGCCACCCCCATCCCGAAGTCGTCGCCCGGCTCGAGCGCCGCGACATCCCGTGGCGCGCTCCGGTGAGACACGGCCCCTGCGGCGTGCGCCTCGAGAACGGGCGCTGGCGGCCCTTCCCGTGACGTTGCCGGTGGATCGCGGCGTCGCTCAACCTCGCTCCACAGGCCATGCCCGAGCCAGGGCTCAGGGCTCAGGGCTGAGAGCTTGTGAAAGAACCGGCCCTGAGCAAACACTGTCCCCTCACTCCTCACCCCTCACTCCTCACCCCGCCCAGCAGGCGCCGGGCGGACTCCTGACCCCGTGCGGGTGGGTGGGCGTGCCCCCTTGACCCCTGACCCCCGCCCGCGCGGGCGGCGGGATCGGAAAGTGGCCCGGATCCTGGTCCTGCTCCTCCCGGCGGCGATAGGATGCGGGGGTGGCGACCGCAACTCTCGCTTCATCGCAAGACCTCCTACCCCTGCTGCTGGTCGTCGGGCCGACCGCGTCGGGCAAGAGCCGGCTCGGTCTCGAGCTCGCCGAGGCGATCTCGGGGGAGATCGTCTCGGCTGACGCGTTCGCCGTGTACCGCGGGCTCGACATCGGCACCGACAAGCCGGACCTTTCGGCCCGTCAACGGGTGCGCCACCACCTGGTCGACGTCCGCGGGCCGGAGGAGCGGTTCTCCGCCGGCGACTTCGCCGCAGCCGCCACGGCCGCCATCGCCGAGATCCGGGGACGCGGTTGCACGCCGGTGGTGGTCGGCGGCAGCCATTTCTACATCCGCGCACTGCTGCTCGGGCTCTTCCCGACGCCACCGCCGGACCCGGAGAGGCGGCGGCGCCTGGCCGAGGCCTGGCGGACCGATCCCGCCCGGTGCTTCGCTCGCCTGCAGGCCGTCGACCCGACCGCAGCGGCGCGCGTCGGACCGAACGACCGTCAGCGAATCCTGCGGGCGCTCGAGATCCACGAGTCGTCCGGCGAGACGGCGACCGCGCGCGCCGCGGCGACGCCACAGCGGCTCCACTACCGACCTCTCCTGCTCGCCCCCGAGCGTGCTCGCGAGGATCTGTATGCTAGAATCAACATGCGTGTCGACAGCATGTTCGCGTCGGGCCTGGTGCGGGAGGTGGAGGAGATCCTGGCGGCCGGCGTGGACCCCCGGGCACACTCCCTCAAGGCGATCGGCTATCGCGAGGTCGTGCAGCACCTGCAGGGCGCCTGCTCACTCGCAGACGCCACGGCGGCGGTCAAGACTTCGAGCAGGAGGTTGGCGAAACGGCAGTTGAGCTGGCTGAGAACGCTACGTGAGGGCGCCCTGCGTTGGGTCCCGCCTGCCGAGCGCGGGGGCGTCGAGGCGGCTCTCCGGAAGTGGACGGAGTTCAAATCAGGAAGCGAGGCATCATGAACAAGCCTGCGAGCAGTACCATCAACATCCAGGATCCATTCTTCTATCAGCTTCGCAAGGAGGCCCGGACCGTCCACGTGTACCTCGTCAGCGGCAAGCGGCTGACCGGCGTGCTGCGGCGCTTCGACCGCTACGCCCTGGTGCTCGAGAACCACGGCCAGGAGCAGCTGGTCTACAAGCACGCCGTGGCGAGCATCTCCCCGGCCACGAGCTTCGCCGGACCGCCGGTCGACGAGCCTCGTCCCTGAGATGACGAAGCTCGAGCCTGCGGTCGCGAACAGGTTGCCACTCGCCACGATCCGCGGGGCCGTTCCGGTTGCTGCGCTCGTCCTGGCGACCTGGCTCGCGTCCTGTGCGAGCCCCCAGCTGGCGGTCGGTCCGGATCGCCACCTCGACCTGCCGGCGCCGCTGTCTGGCCCCGGTGTCCCACCCCTGGAGGAAACGCTCCGCCGGGAGGTCGAGATCGGCTGGAGCGAGCTTGCCGCAGGCGCGACCGCAAGCGCCCGGCGGCGGGCGGCGACGGCCTCCCCGAGCGCACCTGCGAGGCTGCTGACCAACCAGGTCGAGATCGCGACCACCACAAGCCGGGATCTCGAGCCCCTGCGCGAGCTCGTCGCCGAGTACCCGGCTTACGCCGCGGCCCGCGCCACCTTGTCGATCGCCGCCGAGCAGGCCGGGGACGAGTCGACCGCCCTCGAGGAGGCCCGCCGCACCGCCGCGCTGTGGCCGGCCGCGCCGTGGACGCGGCGAGCCGCGGACCTCGAGCGACGATTCGTCGCCGATCGCATCCTCGCCGCCGACGCAGAGCTCGCCGAGGGTCACTCCGAGACCGCCCTTGAGACCATCGACGCCGTGCTCGCGCTGGACAGCGGCAACCTCGAGGCGAGGCTCCTCAAGGGAAGCTCACTGATCTCACTCGGCCGGGAGGCGGAGGCGCTCGTACTCCTCGAGGCCATGGGTTCGGAGCCGCGCGCGCTCGAGATCCTCGGCTCGCTGGCCGAGGCCGATGGTGACTGGCTCCGGGCCATGGAGCGCTACCAGTCTCTGCCGGCGAGCTGGTCCGGACGGGAGGGGGCGCTCCAACGGGCTCAGCTGCGCTGGCGCCTGTCGGTGCTGCCGTCCTACGTCCAGGAGTCCCTCGCCGCTGCCGCCCTGACGCGCAGCCAGCTGGCGGCACTGCTGGTGGCACTGGCGCCGCAGCTCGAGGGACTCGAGGGCGGCGCGACGCCGCTCATGACCGACGTCGTCGGGCTGCCGATGCAACGGGAGATCCTGACCGTCGTCCGCCTCGAGCTGCTCGACTCCGACCGCCTCGAGCGGCGTTTCGACCCTGGCCGAACGGTCCGGTCGAGCGAGGCTCGGATGGCGATCGACGGTCTGGCACATCTCCTCGGCCTCGCGGTGCCGATCTGGTGTGAAGAGGCCGGCGTGGTAACCTCGTCCTGCAACACACTCGACGAGCCGGTGTCCGGCGAAGCGGTCGCCGCGACGGTGCTCCACCTGATGCAGGAGAGCCGCCCATGAGGGAGCGCATCCAACAGCTGCTCGCCGGGGTCGAGCTGTTTGCCGAGCTCGACCCGGACGAGCTCTTGTCGGTGGCCGGCGTCGCCCAGCTGCGCACGGTGGCCAAGGACGCCTCGGTGTTCCACGCCGGCGACCTGGCGGACGCGGTGTTCGTGGTCGCCACCGGCAAGGTCAAGATCATGGTCACCTCGTCGGACGGCCGCGAGTTCATCCTGACGGTGCTCGGCGCCGGCCAGGTCTTCGGCGAGATGGCCCTCATCGAGTCGGCGCCCCGCTCGGCGACGGTCACTGCGATCACCACCGTCGAGCTGGTGGTGATCCACCGCGCCGAGTTCCAGCACCTGCTCGACACCTGCCCAAGCATCTCCCGCAAGCTGCTGGTGATCCTGTCCCGCCGCCTGCGGCGCGCCAACTCGAAGATGGAGTCGCTCGCCTACATGGACGTGGCGGGACGGCTCGCCCGCTACCTCCTCGACCTCGCCCGCGACCACGGCCAGCGCATGGGCAACGGCTGGGTGGTGCTCCGGCGCCCCACCCACTCCGACATCGCCCACTCCATCGGCACCAGCCGCGAGACCGTGTCACGGCTGATCAACGAGTTCGAGGAGGGCTTCGGGCTGGTCAACAAGGGGAAGTTCACGTACATCCGCGAGAACCTGCTGGAGTAGTGGCGACCGGATTCGCTTCGCGAATCCGGGTGTCCGCCCGCCCACCCGAACGAGAGTTCAGAAGCCACTCCACACCCGAGTCCCCAGCCCGAGCTGTGCGCCCCTCCTTCCGCAGGGACGGCGCCGATGCGTCAGGCGGAAGTGGCAGGACACGCGCACAGTTCGGGAACCAACGAACGTCGTGGTTTACCATGTCTCCCCGTGGAGGTCGCCCATGACCGAGGCTCCGCTCCGCTTCTTCAACACGATGTCCCGTCGACCGGAGCCGTTCTCGTCGCTGGAGCCTGGCCACGCCCGGATGTACACCTGTGGCCCGACAATCTACGACTTCGCACATATCGGTAACCTCAGGACTTTCTTGTTCGAGGACGTGCTGCGGCGCACGCTCCAGCTCTTCGGCTACCGGGTCACCCAGGTAATGAACCTGACCGACGTCGACGACAAGACGATCCGCGGCGCCCTCGCCGCCGGGGTGAGCCTGCGCGAGTACACCGACCGATTCGCCGATGCCTTCTTCGAGGACCTGGCGACCCTCAGGGTCGAGCCCGCCGAACACTACCCGAGGGCCACCGACTACGTCGCCGAGATGGTCGAGCTGGTGCGCCGGCTCGAGGCGACCGGTCGGACCTACCGCTCGGAGGACTCGATCTACTACCGGATTGCGAGCTTCGACGGCTACGGCAAGCTGTCCGGGGTCAGGCCGGAGCAGAACCTGGCGGGCGCCAGGGTCGACGCCGACGAGTACGAGAAGGATGATGCCCGCGACTTCGTGCTCTGGAAGGCCGCCAAGCCAGGGGAGCCGGCGTGGGACACCGAGCTCGGGCGCGGGCGCCCGGGCTGGCACCTCGAGTGCTCGGCGATGTCGATGACCCTGCTCGGTGAGAGCTTCGACATCCACACCGGCGCGGTCGACAACATCTTCCCCCACCACGAGAACGAGATCGCCCAGTCGGAGGGTGCCAGCGGTCGACCCTTCGCGCGCTACTGGCTGCACGCCGAGCACCTGGTCGTCGAGGGCGAGAAGATGGCCAAGTCGAAGGGCAACTTCTTCACCCTGCGCGACCTCCTCGGCCGCGGCCACGACCCGTTGGCGATCCGCTACCTGCTGCTGTCGGTGCCCTACCGGCAGAAGCTCAACTTCACCTTCGACGGCCTCCACGCCGCCCAGCAGGCGGTCGAGCGCATCGCCAACACCCTGCGCCGACTGCGCACGACGCCGCCGGCCGCCGACGGCGCCGGCGACCTCGAGCCGCAGACGGCGGAGTCCTACCGCTCCGAGCTGAGGGCTGCCCTCGGCGACGACCTCAACACCGCGGTAGCCCTGGCGGCGCTGCACACTCTGCTGCGCCGGCTCAACACCGCCCTGGACGGCGGCGGCGTCGACGCGAAGGCGCGGACGGCCCTGGCGGCGGCCTTCGACGACACCTCCCGGGCCCTCGACCTCCTGCCGGCGGCCGAGCCCGAGGCCGGCGCCGACGACCTCGAGATCCAGGCTCTGGTCGACGCCCGGGCTGCGGCCCGCGCCGAGCGCCGCTTCGCCGACGCCGACTCTATTCGCGACCAGCTCACCGCGCGCGGCGTCGTCCTCGCGGACACTCCCCATGGAACCGTCTGGCACCACAGGGGATGACGCCGGGTCAAGGGTCGGACCTCGGGTGACAGGCGCACCTCCTCCCACGGGGGTCGCGGTCGACCGCGGAGGCGCCTGACAGGGTCGCGACAGAGGCGGCGCACAGGCCCTGCCGCACGGCCTCGGGAGGACCCAGAGAAGCGGCGAGGCGACGTCGGGCGCAAAAGGGCGGCCGAAGGCAGAGCCGCCGACGCCGCGGCTCCTGCCGGGGAGCCGACCGACCGAGGGCTCAGCGCAGGCCCGACGCCTTCCACAGGTCGCCGAAGACCTCGGCCAGCTCGAACACCACCCGGTCGCCGGACGGCGACCAGGTCGGGTAGCGTACGTAGCCCGAGGACCGCTCGAACCGGGTGAGTCGCCGTTGCTCGCCGGTCTCGCGGTCCACCCACCAGACGTCCCAGCTGCCACCGCGCAGCGCCACAAACGCGACCCGCCTGCCGTCCGGCGAGAAGCTCCACGGCCAGGACCGACCGGGCTCCGGAGTCAGCACCCGTGTCGTCCGCGGCTCGAACTCGAGGTCGACGAGCACGACCCGGTCGTCGTCGCCACGCTTCTGCTCGGCGGCCAGCAGGCGGCCGTCGGGCGACCAGCATGGGTAGCCCAAGAGCTCGGGGTCGTCGGTCAGCTGCAGACGAGCGCCGCTTGCCAGGTCGACCAACCAGATGTTGACCATGCCGTTCGGGCCGGCGGCGTGGTAGGCCGCCCGGCGGCCGTCCGGCGACAGCCGCACCGAGTCGGCGGTGTCCTCCAGGGTCGCGAGCATGCGCACTGCTGAGCCGTCCAGCCGGCACGCCCAGAGCCCGGGGCTGCCGCCGCGGTCCGACAGGAACGCAAGCTCGCCATTCCCGGGAAGCCAGCTCGACTGCACGTTGCGGGCCGGCTCGCCAGTCACCGCCCGGAGGTCCGATCCGTCGGCGTTCATCACCCACACGTCGCGGCTGACGCCGATCCGCCAGCGGTCGAGGGCGATCATCGAGCCGTCCGACGAGAAGGCCGGCCGGCTGTGCCGGGCGCGCCCGAACGTGAGCTGCTCCGGGCCTCCGACCACCTCGAGGGTCGCCGGGTCGAGCAGAACCTGCCAGAGGTTGCTGGCGAGAACGAAGGCGGTGTAGTACAGGTCCCCCGTTGCCGGACAGAGGGCGGGCTGGCGAATGCCGACTCCGCCGAGACCCATGACCGGCGCCGGGTCGCCGCGCGGCCGCCGCCCAGCCATGGGCAGCCGCCAGAGGGCGTAGGACTCGTCAGGGGACAGGGCCGCGAAGAGCAGCTCACCCCCCGCTGTGAAGGCCGGGTCGAAGACGAGCTCCAGGCCTCGCAGCAGCGGCCAGGGATCACCGCCGTCGGCGTCGACCGCCCAAAGCTGGGACCAGCGCCGACCCGAGACGGTGAAGGCAAGCCAGCGTCCGTCCGGCGACCATGCAGGAGTGCCATGCCCGCCGGGCGGGCTGCCGGCACGGGTCAGCTCCTCCAGCCGAGCGCCGTCCGGGGTGACCCGCCAGAGCGTCGACGGCGGGCTCGCGACGAGTGCGTTGGCCGAGAGCTCGGCGGTTTCGTCGGACTGAAAGACGATCCAGTGGCCGTCAGGGGACCACGCCGGGTGCGATCCGAAGCGGGTCAGCCGCTTCGGCTCGCCGCCGTCGACGGGGACCACCCACAGGCCCCCGTGCCCGTGCGAGGCGTAGACGATTCGGCGCCCGTCAGGCGACCAGCTCGGCTGGAAGCTCTGCTGCCCGTCGGCGGTGAGCGGCGCCGCCTCGTCGAGAGCCGACGGGTCACCGACCATGATCTCGAAGAGCCCGGTGCTGTTCGAGCTGAACGCCACCCGCCGCCCGTCGGGCGACGGCGCCGCGTCCACCTTGAGGCCGACCGAGCTGGTGAGCTGCACCTGGCGCGGGGTCGGGATCATCCTGTCCCGTGCCGTCCGGCGCAGCGCGGGCCACAGGACGCCGACGGCCAGCGCCAGGAGCACGACCACAGCCGCCGCGGCCCAGCGAAGGCGGTGTGGGCGCCGCTCGTCACGAGCGAGGCCTTCGGCGAGCCTGACCACCTCCGCGGCACTGGCGGGGCGCTCCTCGGGGCGGTCGGCGAGGCAGCGCAGGATCGCGCGGTCCCAGTTCGGATCGAGAAGAGGCGCAAGGTCCCGCGGCGCCGGTGGCGGACCCGCCAGGCGGCGCCGGAGCACCGCGCTCGCCGTCGGACCGGCGTGCGGCCTCTCGCCCGTCACCATCTCGAACAGCACCACCCCGAGCGCGTAGACATCGGTCGCCGAGGTGATCTGCTCGCCTCGAATCTGCTCCGGCGCCATGTAGTCGGCCGTGCCGAGAAAGGCATCGTCGTGATCGTCGCTGCCCGACCGCGCCGGACCC
>CAZKKP010000164.1:0-8178 GCA_964553295.1 uncultured Thermoanaerobaculia bacterium
GGCGCTTCCCGAACGTGGCCCGGCTCGTCGCCGAGCGCGGCCTCGCCCTCGCCGCCGCGCCGCTGCCGGTGTCGCCCGCCGCCCACTCCCACATGGGCGGCGTGTGGGCCGACGTCGCCGGACGGACCACGGTGCCGGGCCTCTGGGCGTGCGGCGAGGTCGCCGCCACCGGGCTGCACGGCGCCAATCGGCTGGCCTCCAACTCGCTGCTCGAGGCGCTGGTCTACGGCAGGGCGGCCGGTGCGGCCCTGGCGGCCTCGGCCCGGCCGTCGCTGCACCCGGTGCGGGTCCAGGAGTCGGCGGCCCGCCTCACCATGTCGGTGGCCTCGCACCCCTTCCTCGACGCCGCCGGGTCCCCGGAAGCAGAGGTCGAGCAACGCCTGCAGGATGCCATGTGGCTCGGCGCCGGTCTCGAGCGCTCGGCGGCGGGCCTGCAGGGGGCCGCCGAGGCGCTCGCCGAGCTCGCCGCGACCGCCCCCGGCGGGCACGGCGAGCTCGCCTCGATGCTTCTCGTCGCCCGGCTCGTGGTCCGCGCCGCGACCGCCCGGACCGAGAGCCGCGGCGCCCACTGGCGCAACGACTTCCCCACCTCCTGTGAGTGCTGGCGTCAGGATCTGGTGCTCGAGGGCGAGCGGATCCTGGCCCCGCGCCCGGTCGCGGCGGTACTCTGAGCCTGAGCCGTGGAGGCATGAGATGAGGACGACGCCGCTGCCGCCGGTACCTGAGGTGCTCTTCGAGGACCTGATCCGGGCCGCCCTCCGCGAGGACCTCGGCCGCGCCGGTGACCTGACGACCGCCGCGGTGGTGCCAGCCGAGCTCGTGGCTTCGGCGCGGGTCGTCGCCCGCCGACCGGGTCGGATCGCCGGCGCCGCGGTCGCCGCCCGCACCTTCACTGTGCTCGATGCGGCCCTCGCCGTCGAGATCGTCGCCGGCGACGGCGCCGACGTCGCCGGCGGCGACGAGGTGATGCGCGTCGTCGGACCGGCGCGCTCCATCCTGAGCGCCGAGCGCACCGCCCTCAACCTGCTCGGCCGCCTCTCCGGGGTGGCGACGCTCACCGCGGCGTACGTCAGTGCCGTCGCCGGCACGGGCGCCCGAATCGTCTGCACCCGCAAGACCACCCCCGGCCTGCGCACCCTGGAGAAGCACGCGGTGCGCTGCGGCGGCGGGACCAACCACCGCTTCGGCCTCGACGACGCGGTGCTGGTCAAGGACAACCATCTCGCCCTCGCCGGCGGCATCCGCCCCGCCCTCGAACGGGCCCGGTCCGCCGTGGGTCACCTGGTCAAGGTCGAGCTCGAGGTGGACACCCTGGGCCAGCTCGCCGAGGCGCTCGAGCTCGGCGTCGACGCCGTGCTGCTCGACAACATGGATCCGCCGACCCTGCGCCGGGCGGTCGCCATGGTCGCCGGCCGCTGCCCCACCGAGGCATCGGGCGGGATCTCCCTGGCGAACGTCCGCGCCGTCGCCGAGACCGGCGTCGATCTGATCTCGGTCGGCGCCCTCACCCACTCCGCCCCCGCTCTCGACCTCTCCCTGGAGATCGAGCCTCTCACCTCTCAGAGCCTGTGAGAGATTGGCTTTCTGCGCTGCTTTCAACATCAATAAACAATTAAGGTTCAATGGTTTGTAAGCCGCCCTGTCTTCTTGGGGCCGGTTCCTTCACAAGCGCTCACGCTGCACAGCTCACGCTTCACGCCCACTGCCGCCCGCTCTGGCGGCGGCAGGGCCAGGGCCTGCGATCGAATCTCGATGGAGCCATCCCTCGAGATCCTGGAGTCATGGCTCCATTCAGCGTCTGGAATCGCGGTGAACCCACCTTCCAGCTCGCTCTCGACAGACTGCCGCCGCGCCCGGAGCGGATTGCGCTCTCTACAGTGAAGGCTCTTCCTTCCAATACTTTGGCCTTACATCCGCGACGTCGGTCCGTCCTCTACTTCGGCAAGGATGGTGATCCCCATCACTGAGAATGCATCTCGAGAACAGGAGCGGCATCTTCTGGCACGGGTCCTGCTCTTAGCCGTCGCGCCCCTCGGGAAGCGCGCAACCCGGAACCGTCGTGAACAACATCGTCAACTTCCGAACACGAAGAGCATGAAAGGGGAACCGAGATGGCCAATCTGAGCCGTGGTGAGCTGAACGACCTCCTGGCGGGCTTCGCTGCCAAGAACGAGAAGTACCGTGACGCCCTGCTGAAGAACCCGAAGGACGTCATCGAGCGCCAGCTCAACAACAAGCTGCCCGAGAGCCTGAGCGTGCGGGTCATCCAGGACACCGCCGCCACCATGCACGTCGTGCTGCCGCACGTCCCGGGCGAGGGCGAGGAGCTCTCCGACTCCGACCTCGAGTCGGTGGCCGGCGGCTTCCTCGACGAGTACAACTGCAACTTCTCCCAGGCCGGCGGTATCGGCACCCGGGTCGAGATCTCGCTCATCTGACCGATCCCGGCAGGATCGACGTGGGCCTCCCGGCCCTCCTCACGGCCGCCCGCACGGGCGGCCGCTGTTCTGTGTCCGGGTCGGCCACGCCGCGATCAGGGCGTGAAGGGCACGGCGGCGAGCTCGGTGGCCGGGTTGCGCAGCAGGTTGACCTTCACGCCGGCGTTGGAGATCGAGTAGAGCGAGTCCTCGATGTAGACGCTGCGGCGCAGCCAGGGCATCCAGTCGCCCTCGGAGAGCTCGGAGTGGTCGACCCGGCCGATCTCGTGAATGCCGAGCTCGAGGTCGACGTCGAGCACGACGAGGCCCGAGAACATCCGGTCGACGCTCCAGGTCCAGGCCGGTATCGACAGCACGCCGCGATGGAAGGTGAAGGCGTGGTGGTCCCACAGCGCCTCCGACCACGACCACTGGCTGTCGTCGTCCTCGAGCAGGTAGCGGTGGGCGAGGCGCGGCGCGCTGAGGTCGCTGACGTCGAACACGCTGACCGCCAGCCCGAGCACCTGGCCGCGGTCGTCGGCCTCCATGCCGACGGCGAGCAGCCAACCGTCGCCGGCCGGGTGCAGGTACGACGAGTAGCCGGTGACCTCGAGTTCGCCGAGCACCCGGGGCGCGGTGGGATCTGACAGGTCGAGGGTGAACAGCGGGTCGATAATCTCGAAGGTGACGAGGTACCCGACGTCGCCCATGAAGCGGACGCCGTACAGCTGCTCCCCGGGAGCGATGCCGGTGACGGCGCCGGTGGTGACCAGGGTCCCCCTGCCGTCGTCACGCAGCACGGTGACCCGGCTCGCGGGCGGATCGTCCACGGTGGTCCCCCACCACCAGTCGAACTCGCTGGAGGCGACCCGGAGGTGGCCCTCGTGCTCCGACATGGCGAACTGGTCGAGGACCCAGCCCCGCACCTCGCCGCTGGCGACGTACTGCACCGGCTCGGCGCCGTCGGGGTCGAGAGCGAAACGATGGACGGCGGTGGTCATGTCGGGGGGCTCGAATCCCCACCACCACCAGCGGCTCGGCTGGGCGACGTAGAGGCTGGCGCCGGAGGCGTACACCTCCCAACCGTCGGCGAGCAGCCCGGCCGCGCTCCCCTCGCCGGGCTCTTCGAGGTCGAGGTGGAGCACCGACAGCACCGACCACGAGGCCGGCGAGGCCGGCCGGAAGACCTCGTCGCAGGCGAGCAGCGGCCGGAACGGGCCGCCGCCAGCGTCGGTCGCGCTGTCACGGACGAGGGGCAGCAGCTTGGTGAGGTCGAGGTCGGCGAACAGGGAGGCCACCAGCGGCCGGAAGATGCCCCGCGCCATCTCCAGGATCGCGGCGCGCAGGTCGCCGGTGACGTCGGGCGGCAGCTCGGGCAGCCCGAGGTCGTCGCGCCAGGCCAGCTCCCAGATCTCCTCGGGCAGCGGCAGCCAGCTCTGCAGCACGGCGTAGACATGGCCGTCGATCATGCGGGCGTCGGCGAGCCACCCCTCGAGCTCGACCGTGCGCTCGACCACCGGCGCCTCGGGGTCGCTGACATCCAGCATGACCAGCCGGGTGGTCGACCACGGCCGGCCGTCGCCGTCCCACGCCTGGCCGAACACCAGCACCCGATCGCCGGAGAGGAAGAGCCCGTGGGTCCAGTCCCCCACCTCGACGCGAGCGAGCTGGGCGGTCGCCGTGGGCGGCCAGGAGCGCAGTACGTAGAGCGAGTCGCCCTCGGTCACGTACAGCTGCCGGCCGTCGGTCTTGACCATGTCGAGCTCGTCGACGCCCTCCTCCTGGTTGTTGGTGCCGGTGTAGTCGCTCGGCCCGCCGGCGCCGTCCTCGCCGGCGCCGCCCGGCGTCGCCCAGGGCGAGCCGAATCGCCACCAGCCGTAGCGTGCCTGCAGCAGCGTCTCGACAGCCACCTCGACCGCATAGGCGCGCAGCTCTTCACAGTCGCCGACGGCGCGCAGCGCGCTCGGGTGACCGGGCGCCGGTCGGTCCGGCGCGACCCGGTCGCCGCCGGAGCGGACGGCGGTTTCGCTGACCCACTGCGCGGCTGCCGGCGCGCTCAGCAGCGCGGCACACGCGGCGACGAGGAGGGAGGTCTTCAACCGACGCTTCATCTTCGACTCCAGTCGACGTTCTCGTGGTGGATCACCCTTCTCATGGTACATCCCGGAAGCGGCCGCGACCAGTGCCGTGGCACGGCGCCGCACCGTGTCGAAACGGGGCAGCGAGGCCCGTTCTGAGACAGGCGCCGTCTCTGAGAGGCTCCGGGCTGGGCGCCGTTTCCGGCACGGAGGTTGCGATCGGGGCGATCTGATAGTCTCCGGAGGTGAGGCTGCCGAACGACGGGCGGCCGGCTATGACCCCGGGGAGGAGGACGGCCATGATGAGACCGAGTTTCGCAAGCGGATCGACGACGGTGGCGATCACGGTGGCGGTGCTTCTCAGCGCCCTGCCGGCAGCCGTGGCCCTCGCCACGGACGGGCCGAGCGATCGACCATGGACCCTGGCCGGGACCGGGCTGGAGGTCCAGCCGGCGTCGGCGTCGCTTCCCGGCGGCGTCGCCCCCAAGGTGGCGACGACCGTGCTGTCGGACGGCTTCGAGGGCGCCTTCCCGGGCTCGACGTGGCAGCTCTGGCACCCGACCTCCGGGGCCGCCCAGGTCGACTGGGGCAAGACCACCCATCGGCGGGCCTCGGGCAGCGCCAGCATCTGGTGCGCCGCGGCCGGTTCGCAGTCGCCGGGCGCCGGCGGCATGGTGCCGGCGAACACCAACTCCTGGGCGATCGCCGGCCCCTTCAACCTCTCCAGCGTCAGCTCGGGCACCCTCGCCTTCGACCTCTGGCTGGACACCGAGGCGGGATACGACTTCTTCATGTGGCTGGCGTCCTTTGACGGCACCAACTTCTCCGGGCTCCAGACCTCGACCAACACCAGCGGCTTCCAGCGGGTCGAGCAGGACCTCAGTGACTGGGGCAGCGCCGGCAACGTCACCGGCCGTTCCCAGGTCTGGATCGCCTTCGTCTACCGGTCGGACGAGTCGAACCTGCGCGAGGGCGCCTACGTCGACAACGTCCTGCTCAGCTCCGGCGGCGGCGGCGGCACTTGCGGCACCTACGTGCTGACCGACGACAACGACGACAACGCCTGGAGCGGCAACCCCGACGGCGACTGGAAGTACTGCCTGTTCAACAACGACCCCAAGCACCCGATCGAGTTCCACGTCGACGTCACCCAGACCGCGGCGAGCAGCGCCCAGCTGCTGCTGCTGTGCAACGACGTCGACCGCAACACCAACCCGAACAACCCCGAGATCGACAACGTCTACGTCAACAACACCTACGTCGGGACCCTGACCGGCGCCAACAACGAGGACTCGACCAGCGTCTTCAACGTGCCGCTGAACTCCCTGGTCACCGGCCGCAACCGTGTGACCATCCAGGTCAACCAGAACCCGGGCAGCGCGCCCGGCGACTGGTGCGTCGAGCTCAAGCAGGCCCAGCTGATCATCGACGGAGGCTGCGAGGGCACCGCGAGCTGTCGCTCGGTCACCACCAACAAGTCCTCGTACAACCCAGGCGAGACGGTGGCGGTGACCTACGAGGTCGACACCACCCGCGCCTCCCAGCAGATCCGGGCGGAGTCCAACCTGGTCTCGCCGGAAGGCCTCATCCTGGCGGGTACCGAGCGGGTCTACACCGTCTCCGGCAGCGCCAACGACCCCCAGACCGTGCAGCTCGCGCTGCCGGCCAACGCCCCGGCCGGCACCTACAAGGCCCAGCTGCTGGTGTTCGACACCGCCACCGGCATCCTCGAGTCGACCTGCGAGCGCGCCTTCACGGTGACCGGCGGCGGCGGCGCGTGCAACATCACCTGCAGCGCGACCGTGCCGGCGACCGCCCAGGTCGGGGCACAGGTCACCCTCCAGGGCTCGGCGACCGGCTCCGGCTGCACCGACCCCCTCGAGTACTTCTGGTTCCCCGACTCCAACACCACCGCCACCGTCTTCAACCGCAACGCGACCTGGATCTACGACGCCCCCGGCACCTACACCTGGCGGTTCGTCGTCATCTCGGGCAACGCCCGCTGCGAGCGCACCGGCACGATCACGGTCAGCGGCGGCGGTGGCGGCGGCTGCAACTACCAGTACTGGATCCCGGTGACGAGCCGCGCCAACGGCCTCAACAACAGCCTCTGGCGCACCGACGTCGGCCTGCTCAACAGGAGCACAGCGAGCGCGACGGTCGAGGTGCGCCTCAACCGGGCGACCGGCGCTCTGGTCCGCACGGTGACCATCGCCGGCGGCCGTCAGTGGATCCAGAGCGACGTGCTCGGCTGGCTGAGCTCGAGCTTCACGGGCTCCGGCCCCCTGCGGATCTGCTCCGACCGACCGCTGGCGGTGACCAGCCGGACCTACAACCTGATCGCCGCGAACGTCATCTGCTTCCCCCGCGGCACCATGGGCCAGGCCCTCGACGGCCTGCTCGGCGCGGAGACCGTGGCGGCCGGCCAGACGGTGTGGCTGCCGCACCTGATCGAGAACGCCTGGTTCCGCACCAACCTCGGCTTCACCAACATCGGGACCGCGAGCGCCCGGTTGACGGTGTCGCTCTACGGCACCAACGGCAACCTCTTGACCAGCTACCAGGTCAACCTGGCTGCCGGTGAGTGGCGTCAGGACAGCCAGCCGTTCCGCAGCCGCGCCAACCAGACCAACCTCGCCGCCGGCTCGGCCTCGGTGCGGGTGGACTCCGGCTCGGGCATCGTCGTCTACGGCTCGGTGGTCGACAACATCACCGGCGACCCGACCACGATCCGTATGCGCAACTGACCCCCCGGAACCGTGCCGCTTCGCGGACCTCACGAACCCTGTTGGGCGTCGACCGACCCGGTCGACGCCCTCGGGGTTTCGCGACCGCGGCCGCGGGCGGTAGAATGGCTGCACGGTGAAGGCGCTGATCGTCCGATCGCCAAGCACGGAACCTCGTCGGTGCGCGTCCTGATCGTCGAGGACGACTCCGGGCTGTGCAGCTCTGCGGCCGCGATGACCCGGCAGCGCTGCCCGGAGGCCTCGTGCGCCCTGGTGACCGACACCCTGTTGGTCCGACGCGGCGGCATTCACCTCCAGCACGACAGGGCGGTGCGCTCGTTCGAGGCGACGCGATGAGTGCCGCGCCGCCCACGGCGGACACCGGCCACGCTCGCTGGGAGCGCAACCTCGAGGGCTACCGGCTGATCGCTGACGCCCTGGTGACCTTCCGCCGCATCGTCGCCCGGGCGATGGTCAAGGCCGGTGTCGAGGGCTCGCCGAGCGCCGCCTGGCCGGCCGAGATCCTCGCCCGTCTCGAGGGCCGCCAGCGCGAGGAGGAGGAGACCGAACGCCACCCGTCCGCCGAAGGGGACCTGCTGGCCTTCGCGACCTTCGCCGATCTCGCGGCCCTCACCGCAGCCGATGGCGCCGTGGCCAAGCTCCTGGCGCGGTTGACCTCTGCGCCGAAGCAGCTGGTCGAGCTCCTCGAGGAGCTCGAGGGTCTGCGCCATGCCATCTCGGTTGCCCGGCCCCTCAGAGACTCGGACCTCGATCGCCTGCGCGAACTCCAGTCGGAGCTCCGGGGGATGCTCGCCGGGAGCAAGGGCAAGGACTCGCGTCGAGCCTCGACCGGCACGGGCAAGACCCGAGCCAGGCGCGGGGCGCCCGGAGCGCCGAAGAAGCCCGCGGCCGCCCGAGCCGCGCCGGCGAGCAGCCACCCGGCCGGCGCTGCGACGG
>CAZKKP010000165.1:0-8168 GCA_964553295.1 uncultured Thermoanaerobaculia bacterium
GAGGAGCTGTCGTCCCGCCTGGCTGGCGCCCTGTCGAAGGTCGCCGAGACTCAGAGTAGCGCCCGCGGCATGATCGTCAACCTGCCCGACATCCTCTTCGACAGCAACGAGGCCACGCTTAAAGGAGAGGCTCGTCAGGTGATCGCCAAGCTCGCCGGCATCCTGCTGATCATGGAAGAGCTCAACCTGCGGGTCGAGGGCCACACCGACTCGACCGGAAGCGCCGACTACAACCAGGTGCTGTCGGAGCGTCGCGCCATGTCGGTGCGCGATTTCCTGGCGCAGCAGGGCATCGACCTTTCGCGCATGATCGCGGTCGGCTACGGCCTCACCCGCCCGGTTGCCGACAACTCCACGGCCGGCGGTCGGGCCAAGAACCGGCGGGTCGAGATCGTCATCGCCGAGGGCGTGGTGGCGGCCGAGTAGGGGATCAGTTCACGGTTCCCGACTCGCCGAGGTTGCGGCGGGCGTACTCGAGCACCCGGTCGAAGTGCTCGTAGCCGCGGCAGTCCGCCTGCATCATGTGGAACACCTCGGTGGCCCGGTCGAGGTCGCCGCGAGCGCCGTAGGACACCATGAGCTGCTCGAGGGACTCGCAGTCCCAGCGCCGGGCGTAGGCGGCGGCCTCGGCGAACACGGAGCTCCAGTCCGGCTGCCGTGCCCAGGCCATGCAGGTCGCGAGGAAGGAGTGGATGTTGCCGACGTAGACGTCGTCGTACACCTCGTGCATGTACGGCAGGCAGCGTAGGAAGAAGGGGACGGCCTCGACGAAGCGGGCGGCGTCATGGTGGATGACGCCGAGGGTGTAGCAGGACTGGCAGTAGACGCTGAGCACGCCGTCGAAGGACTCGAGATAGGGCTTCGCGCCGGCGATCGAGCGTTCGAGGATCTCGCGGGCGGTCTCGACGTCGTCGAGGTCGTAGTGGATGGTGCCGGCGAGCCCGAGCAGGAAGGACCTCCAGTTGGCCTCGTGCTCGACCGACGTCAGCTCGTGCAGGCGCTCGACGTCCTCGACGCCGGCGGTCTGGGCGTCCATGCGCGCGATGATCTCCTCGATGGCCGCGGCGACGCGGCCGCTCGAGTCGCTGCCGCTGTACCACTCGGGGTTCGCCATGTCTCGCCTCCCGGACTCCCATGGTACTCGTGACCTCGCGCCCCATGCCCTCTGCAGCGGCAGGGGCAGCGGCGGCGCTGAGTGTTCGACGGCGAGAGCTGTTGCGGAACCGGCGGCGCCGCGGTAGGCTGCATGCGAGATCGAGTCTCGTCCATCCGGAGGCGACGTGGGCTGTAAGAAGAGCAAGTCCGAGACCAGGCCGAAGAGCGGTCGCTTCCGCTGCAAGGACTGCGGCGCCGTGGTCAAGAAGAAGGACGAGGTCTGCGACCCCAAGAGGATCAAGGACTGACACTCCTCGTCTGGCGTGACGAGTCCAGGTTGCCCGCCCCGTCCATCACCGTTATGCTGAGCGCCATTGCAGTGGGGCCTGGCCCCGATGGCTGGATGGTGATGGTATTGAAGACTCGGGTGTTCATCGACTACTGGAACTTTCAGCTCGCCTGGAACGAGCGTGCCGGGGAGGCGCGCTGCGACTGGCTCGCTCTGCCCTCTGCGCTGCTGCGGGCCACCGCGAGGCTGCTGCGTAGCGACGGCCTGGCGTATGAGGGGACGCACCTGTACGCCGCGGTCGACCCGGCCAACGACAACCTGCAGGGTTGGCTGTCGAGCTTCCTCGACCGCCAGCCCGGGTTCATGGTGCACACGGCGCGACTGGTCCGGCGCCAGCGGCCGGTGCGCTGCACCGCGTGCGGCGCCGAGACCCAGCGCTGCGGGTCCTGCGGCGAGACCTTCAACCTGGGTACGGCGAAGGGGCTGACGGCGCGCATGGTGGTCGACCTGCTCCGCCTGTGCGGCTCCGGCGCCTGCGAGGTGCCGATCGTCGTCAGCTCGGACAGCGAGCTCGCGCCGGCTCTCGAAGCGCTCCTCGGGGACGGGGTCAAGGTCGTGCACGCCGGCTGGCGGGAGAACGGCAGCGAGATGTCGAGGAGCGCCTGGGCCTCCCTCGAGCTCGACGAGCTGATGGGCGACTTCGTCCGGACCTGATGGCGATGCACAACCACCACGTCGAGATCCGCTACCGCGATCAGGTCTACCGCGTGCCGTCAGGCACCCGCGTTGACCATTTCCTGGTGCAGGTGGAGGGCGCCATCCCGGAGACGACGCTGTCGGCGCTGGTGAACCGGCGCCAGGTCATGCTCGACTTCCCGCTCCGTGGCGAGGTCGACCTCGAGCTCGTGCACTACGGCGATCGCGAAGGCGAGGCGGTCTACAAGCGCTCGGTGAGCCTCATGTTCTACGAGGCGATGTACGAGCTGTATCCCGAGGCGCGGCCCGTCGTCGGTCAGTCGCTGGGCAACGGTTATCACTTCCTGGTGCGCGGCAACCCGACGGCGCTCGGGGAGATGGCGCGCGAGCTCGAGGAGCGGATGCAGCTGTTGCACCGGCAACGCCGGGTGTTCGAGCGGCGCACGGTGACCCTGGAGGAGATCGAGCGACACTTCCGAAAGCAGGGTCACCTCGACAAGCTGCAGCTGCTCGAGACAAGGCGTTCCTCCACCGTCCACACCATCACCTGCGGCGGGTTCGTCGACATCGCCCACGGCCCCTACGTGCCGCACACCGGGTGCCTGCCGACCTTCGGCGTGATGTCCTACGGCGACGGGCTGCTGCTGCGTTTCCCCCGGCGCCGCAACCGCGACCGGTTGCCCGAGTTCTGGCCGCGACCGTTGCTCCTGGCGACCGCGATGGAGACCCGGCGCTGGCAGGAGGTCCTCGGCATCCATCACGTCGGCCAGCTCAACCGGCTCTGCCTGAACGGCGGCATCCGGGACATCCTGCGGGTCGCCGAGGGGCTGCACGAGAAGAAGATCGCCCAGATCGCCGACGCCATCGTCGCCCGGCAACCGGGCGTACGCCTGGTGACCGTGGCCGGGCCCTCGTCCTCGGGCAAGACCACCTTCGCCAAGAGACTCGGCATTCAGCTGACCGTCAACGGCGTGCGGCCGCTTGCGCTGTCGCTCGACAACTACTACGTCGACCGGGAGGCGACACCCCGGGACGAGCACGGGCTGCCGGACTTCGAGTCGCTGGAGGCGATCGACCTGCCGCTGCTCCACGAGCACCTCTCTCGGTTACTGCGCGGTGAGCTGGTGAGGACGCCGCGCTTCGACTTTCTCACGGGCGCCAGGAGGCCGGAATCGACCTGGAACGCGATGCAGCTCGAGGAGGATGAGGTCCTGGTGGTCGAGGGAATCCACGGGCTCAACCCGCGCCTCACCCAGTCGCTGAAACCAGACAGCGTCTTCCGGATCTTCATCTCGGCCCTGAGCCAGCTCGCCATCGACGACCACAACCGGATCTTCACCGCCGACGCACGGCTGATCCGCAGGATCGTGCGCGATCACCTGTTCCGCGGCTTCACCGCCGAGCGCACCCTCGACCTGTGGGAGCGGGTCCGCCGCGGCGAGGCTCACTGGATCTTCCCGTACCAGGAGCAGGCCGACGTCGTCTTCAACTCGGCGCTGGTCTACGAGCCGGCGGTTCTGAAGACCTACGCCGAGCGCTTCCTGCTCCAGGTGGACCGGTCCAGCGCCACCTACCCGGAGGCTTACCGGCTGCTCAAGTTCCTGTCGGTGTTCGTACCGATCTTCCCGGACGAGGTGCCGTACACGTCGATTCTGCGCGAGTTCATCGGCGGCTCGACGTTCTCCTACTGAGCCGAGCGCCTCAGTCGGCCTCCCGGAGCTCGCGGAGTGCCTTCAGCAGCCGGGTGCGGCCGTGGTCCTCGAGCAGCGAGAAGCGGACGCCGATGCCGTCGACTCCTTCGCGATCCCGGCTCGCCGGCCGGACGACCTTGGCTTCGCCACGGACCTCCGAGCCGTCCGCGAGGGTGAGGGTGAACTTCACCCTGGCGCCCGATGCCACGGGTTTGTCGATCGCGATCAGCATCCCGGTGGCGGAGATGTTCTCGGTCGTGGCGCGCAGTCGGCGCTCGGCAGCGACCAGCTCGACCGGAATCCGGAGCGGGAAGCGCTCGGCGCTCGGGTGGTCGGTGTCCATCAGTCGTGCGACCACGAGCCGCACCACCGCCGGCTCCTCGGCGGTGGACAGGACCTTGTTGACGCCCCGGCCGATCAGGCTCGAGGCGGCGCGCAGCTGGTCGGGTCGGGCCAGGAGCAGCAGGCCGGAGGTGGCGGTGGCGCTGCCGCGGCCGCGCATTCCGGCGACGAGCAGGCCGAGGTCGCCGCGGTCGAGTGGGTAGCCCGCGACGACGACGTTGAACCGCTCACCGGCGACCCGCTGGGCCGCGGCTCTCGGTGACTCGGCGAGCACGAGCTCCAGGCCGAGCTCGCCGGCGAGCACGTCACGATGCCTTTCCACGACCTCGCGAGCCAGGCCCGTGAGGAGAGCCTTCCGCCTATTCTGTGCCATTCGTCATCCAGCATACGCTCAATCGAGGGAAAGGGCCAGTAGAATCCGACGGTGTCCGAGCCGACCCGGGTCCGTCGCCTGATCGAGCTGCTGCGCCGAACCTATCCGGAGGCGATCTGCGAGCTCGAGTACCGCTCACCCTGGCAGCTGCTGGTGGCCACGGTGCTGTCCGCTCAGAGCACCGACGTGCGGGTCAACCAGGTGACGCCGGAGCTGTTCGGCCGCTGGCCGGGACCGGCGGAGCTGGCGGCGACCGAGCCTGCCGAGCTCGAGCAGGTGATCCGACCGATCGGCTTCTTCAGGTCGAAGGCCCGCAATCTCCGGGAGTCGGCGGGCCGGCTGCTGCGGGATCATCGTGGCGAGGTTCCGTGCGAGCTGGAGTCTCTGGTCGCGCTGCCCGGGGTCGGCCGGAAGACCGCGAAGGTGGTCCTCGGAGAGGCCTTCGGGGTGGCTGCGGGAATCGTCGTCGATACCCACGTCCACCGCCTTGCCCGTCGTCTTGGCCTGGCCGAGCACCGCGACCCTGAGCGCGTCGCTGGCATCCTCGAGCAGCTCGTCCCGGCGTCGGAGTGGATCGGCTTCTCGCACCGCCTCATCCTGCACGGCCGGAGAGTCTGTCGCGCCCGTCGACCTCGTTGTGAGGAGTGCCCGCTGGCGGAGATCTGCCCGAGGGTCGGGCTCGCGTCGACGTCCGGGAGCTGACCGCGGGGCGTTCAGCCGCCAGGGGGAGAGGTCCGCCAGCGGCGGTGGCTCCACACCCACTGCTCCGGGTGACGGCGGATCCGGGCCTCGATCGCGGCGGTCGCGGCGGCGGTGAGCCGCTCGACCCGCTCCTCGACCGAGCCCTCCTCGGGAACCTCGAGAGGCGGCAAGACCTCGGCCTGGTGACGGTGGTCGGGCAGGCGGTGGATGAACGCGGGGACCATGGGCCGACCGGTCCTGACGGCAATGGTCGCGGCGCCGGAGGGCGTCCAGGCGGGGCGACCGAAGAACGGCACGAAGACTCCAGGGATGTCCGCGATGTCCTGGTCGATGAGCAGGCCGACGACCCGGTTGGCGCGCAACGCCGCAAGCAACCGGCGGCCGGCGCCGTCGCCGCGCGGGACCACCTCGGCGCCGTGCCGCGCTCGCAGCCGGAGCGCCGCCGCGTCGAGTCGGGGGTCGTCGAGCTCGCGCACGGCGATGGTCATGGGCGCTCCCCCGGCGCAGAGCCGGGCGTTGAGCAGCTCCCAGTTGCCGACATGCCCGGTGATCAGCACTGCTCCCCGTCCGTCGGCCCGCGCCCGCTCGAGGTGCTCGCCGCCGGTCATCGGGGCCAGTTCGAGAACCTGCTCTGGTGTGGCGTGCCACAGCCAGGCGACCTCGGCGAGCATCAGGCCGAGGTGTCGGGCCGAGGCGGCGAGCAGGCGGTCGTGCTCGCCGCGGGCGAGCTCGGGCCACGCGATACGCAGATGGTCGCGGGCCCGGTCGCGCTCGCGGCGGGACAGCGAAAGGGCCGCGCGGCCCAGGGTGCGGCCGATCGGGCGCAGCAGGGACAACGGCAGCGCACCTCCGGCCGCCAGCAGCCCGCGGAGCAGCAGGTAGCCGGCGTGGTGACGAAGGCGGCGGCTGGAACGACCGGGCATCGGTGGGATTGTACCCGTCGTCGCAGGGGTCGGTCTCCCGCTCTCGATCCGGGAACCTTATACTCGAGACCAGGAGGGACCCACGGTGCCACAGTCCTCGACCGTTCTCGTCGCCGACAGCTCCGACGACCGACGGCGGGCGCTCGGGCTCGCGCTGTACCAGGGTGGCTACGAGGTGATCAACGCCGTCAACGGCGAGGAGGCTCTCCGGTTCAGCGCCGGGCTCGATCCGACCCTGGTCGTCGCACACACCGGTCTTGAGGGTCTCGAGCCGCTCGAGCTGCACGCTCGCCTGGCGGCTCTCGGGCTCGAGGTGCCGCCCTTCCTCGTTCTCAGCGCGACGGCACACGACCCGGAGGAGGACCTGCCGGTCGGGGCCTTCTACTTCCTGCAGTCGATCGAGCTCGATCCACCCCGTTTTCTCCACCAGGTGCGCCTGCTGCTGCTCGCGCGAGACATCGGCGGCGAGCTCGGAGACAACATCGACGTCCTCCACGGCGGCCTGACACGGATCTCGGTCGGCGACCTGCTGCGGGTCCTGCAAAGCTTCCAGATCACCGGGCACGTCGAGCTGTCGATCGGCCCGGGCGCCGGGCTCTGGCTGCGCGAGGGCGAGGTGGTCGATGCCCACTGGGGCTCGGTGTCAGGCCGGAAGGCGTTCAACCGAGTGGCCGCGTTGCGGGGCGGCGGGTTCGTGCTGCGCCTCGAGGAGGTCGCCGAGGGCCGCGCGATCGACGTCGACCTCGCGGCCCTGGTCAGTGACGCGGTCGACGAACGGTTCCAGGTGGACGAGCTCTACGCCAGGCTGCCGACGTTGGCTGCACGGCCCGTGGTGGAGATGGGCGATGACTTCTTCACCGTGGAGTTCTCCGAGCTCGAACGTGAGGTGCTCACCCGGGTCCAGCAGGCGAGGGTCTTCGCCGATCTCGTGGATCTGGTGCCGGCGACCGACCTCGAGGTCCTCCGGGCCGTGGAGCGCCTGCACCGCCGCGGTTTCCTGGCGCTCCGGGAGCCCGAGCACCGGGTTCACATCGTCACGGACTCCACCTGCGACCTGCTGCCCTCGGTGCTCCGGCGCCACGACGTCACGGTCGTGCCGCTGTCGATCCTGTTCGGCAGCGAGGTGTTAAAGGACGGCATCGACATCCAGCCCGACCGCTTCTACCAGATGCTCAAGGCGTCAAAGGTCTTCCCGAGCACGAGCCCACCGACCAAGGGGGAGTTTCTCGAAACCTACCGGCGGCTGATCGGCACCGGGGACGTGCTGTCGATCCACATCTCCCGCAAGCAGTCGCTGACCGCCCAGCATGCCGAGGAGGCCGCCGTCGAAGGCGCCACGGAGCTCGCCGCCCTGCGCGAGGAGGGCGCCGGCTTCGGCCCCCCGTCGATACGGGTGGTGGACTCGTTGAGCAACTGCGTGGGTCTCGGCATGCTCGTCCTGTTCTGCGCCCGCCTGGCGCAGCGCGGCGTGGCCCTCGACGACCTCGTCGAGCGCATCGAGGACATACGCGGCCGGACCCACTTCATGTTCATCGTCGACACCCTCGAGTACCTGCAGCGGGGCGGTCGCATCGGCAAGGCACAGGCTCTGCTCGGATCGCTGCTCGGCATCAGGCCGATTCTCGGAATGAGCGGCGGCGAGGTGGTGCCGGTCGACAAGGTGCGTGGCGGGAGACGGGCGCAACCGCGGCTGATCGAGCTGATGCAGCAGCGGGTGGACACCAGTCGTCCGGTGTTCGTGGCGATGGCCCACGCCTCGGCCCCGCTCTGGTTCGGTCGACTGAAGGAGCTTGTGGACGAGAGCTTCGAGGTCGCAGAGCTGTTCGAGGGCGAGATCGGTCCCGTGGTCGGCGCCCACGTCGGTCCCGGCACGGTCGGTCTCATCCTGTTCCAGCCGACCCAAGAGGAGCTCGAGCTGCTCCGTGGCGACGGCTGACGGCAGCGACACGTTCGGCGGCAGGGGCAGGGTCAGCGGCGGGGGCAGGGGGGGGCGAGGGCAAGGCTCGGAATGGCGGCGCATGATCACCTCCGGGTCGTTCATGGGAGGAGCCGCTGAA
>CAZKKP010000166.1:0-8117 GCA_964553295.1 uncultured Thermoanaerobaculia bacterium
GCACGCCGCCCGAGGCGGTGGTGCGGGCCTATCGCGAGACGGGCGGCGACGTCTACATGGTCCAGGTCCGGGCCCCGGTGCTCGAGGTGATGCGGCGGACCGAGTTCGTGGACTTTCTCGGGCTCGAGAACTTCCTCTCCCAGGATCAGGCGATCGACTGGCTGTTCGAGAGCGCCATCGACCCCGCAGTGTGCGTCTACGAGTGCGAGCATCGGGTGTTTGCCGAGTGCCAGCCGCTGGAGAAGCACCCCTACGATCTGCGCCTGCCGGCCTACAGCCACCACGTCGGCCACAGGCTCCAGCACCTGGGGGTCGACGAGCTGGGTGACGCCCTGTCGCGGGCGGGTGAGCGGGCCCTGCTGGTCGACGTCCGCGAGCCCGAGGAGTACCGGACGGGTCATCTCCCGGGGGCCCTGCTGATGCCGCTGCGCGAGGTCATCGAGAGCGCGCAGGGGCTCCCCCGAGACCGCCCGATCTTCCTGGTCTGCCGGTCGGGTCGACGGAGCACTCGGGCGATGCACTGGCTCATCGAACTCGGTTTCGACCAGGTCTACAACCTGCGCGGCGGCATCCTGAGCTGGAAGGCCGGCGGCCGCCCGGTCGAGGTCGAGTGAGTCGGTCCGGATCGCCGCGACTTTCGAGCGGCGAGCCCTCCTACTGCGGGATCACCAACCACTGCCCGGGGTGGATCGTGCTGTCGACCGTCAGGCCGTTGACCCGGAGGAGTGCGGACAGGGCGACCCGGTGGCGGTCGGCGATGCTCGACAAGGTGTCACCCCGCGAGACCTGGTAGCGCCGCATGTCGCTGCGCGAGCCCGGGTGGAGGCGGAGGGTCTGCCCGGGATAGATGGTGTTCGAGGTCAGCCCGTTGTCGGCCCGTAGGCGGTCCACTGTGGTGTTGTAACGGCGGGCGACCGAGAACAGCGAGTCGCCGGTTCGGACGGTGTGTGTTCCTTCGGCGCTGACGGTCGGCGCCGCAGCGGTCGTCGCCACAGCAGCCGTGCCCCCACCCCGGCCGGGGATCTGGAGGCGCTGGCCGGGGGAGATCCGGTGGGCGCTGCGCAGGTTGTTCGACCTCATGATGGCCTGGACCGAGGTGCCGTAGCGACCTGCGATGGCGGACAGCGTCTCACCACGGCGGACCACGTGGGTGAGATACTGGGGGGTCGGTGGGCGCCACTCGGGCAGGGCGGCGATCTTCTCGGCGAGATCCTCCTCGCCAGCAGCGACTGGGACCCGCAGGTGGAACTCGCGCGGCGGCGTGGCGGCGCTGCGCAGCGACGGGTTGAGCTGGGCGAGGGTTCCACTGGCGAGCCCGAGCTCGCGCTCGAGGCTGGCCAGTTGCACCGGTCGAAAGACCGCGACCGTGGTCCACTCGGGCAGCGGCGCGAGCGGCTCGGGGAGTGCCATGCCGTAGCGTTCCGGGTCCTCGAGGATCATCAGCGTGGCGAACAGGCGGGGGACGTAGCGCCGGGTCTCCGAAGGCAGCTGGGCGTAGAGGTCCCAGAAGTCGAGGAACTCGCCGGGCGCCCGGTTCTGCAGGCGAAGCACCCTCGCCTCGCCGCAGTTGTACGCGGCGAGTGCCTTCGGCCAGTCGCCGAACAGGGCGTGCAGGTCTGTCAGATAGGCGATCGCGGCATCGGTCGCCTTCTCCGGGTCGAGACGGTCGTCGACCCAGACGTCGCGCTCGAGGCCGTAGCGGAGCCCGGTCGAGGCGATGAACTGCCACAGACCGAGGGCGCTGGCGCGAGACAGCGCCTTGACCTTGAAGTTGCTCTCGACCAGGGGCAGCCAGCTCAGCTGGCTGGGCAGGCCGGCCGCCTCGAGCTTGGCGAGGATCATCGGTCGGTACAGGCCGGAGCGCTGGTAGGCGGCGAGGAAGTGCTCGCGCTCGCCGTTGCTGAAGCTCCGGATCTCGCGGCGCACGTGCTCGTTGTCGGTCACGGAGATGGCGAGATCCCAGGAGGTGGTGGCGGGCGCCGCGGTGCTCCGGATCAGCTCGTGCGCCTGCATGATCAGGTCGGCGACCAGCAGACGGAGGTCCGACTTCGCCTGGAGCCACTCGGCGTCGCCGTCGTTGGGCAGCTCGAGCATCAGCCGGTAGGCCCGGTCGAGGGCGTCGACCGCGTTCTCGGTCTCGCCCTGGTCGACGAATCCCGCGGCCGACTGGCAGAGCTCCAGCGCCTCCGCCTGGATGGCCTCCAGGCTGTCCACAGGATGCGCCTCGGCCACTTCCTCGTCGTGCGCAGCGGCGCCGGCATCGGCGTGGTCGTCTGGTCCTGCCAGTGGGCTCGGCGGTGTTGACGGGTCGTCGGCCGATGCCGTCGTCGGACCGGGGTCCGGCTCAGAGACCGGGGGATTCGAAGCGCAGCCGGCCAGGGCCAGCAACAGGACGGCGGGAACGAGAAGATGACGGTGCACGGTGTCGGTCTCCTTGGATCGGGCCCCGGTGGGCCGTGCGTCTCGAGGGCTGCGGCGTGAGCGCCGCCGGCCGATGATACCGGTTCCGGCTCCAGATGCGGTTCCGGGCGCGGGGCGCTCAGCGCAGGATCGGCGTCAGCGTCGTCCCGGCCGCTGCCGGGAATCGCCATTGCCGCCAACGTTCGACGGTCGAGGCTTTCAGCCGGACGGCGTCGAGCCGGCGCGGCTCACCGGCCTCGGGCGTGACCGGGATCACTCGGATCCGTCCCGCGAAGAACGCCCGCTCGCCGGTCCGATTGCTGACCAGGCAGTGGTAGTCGCCATCATCGCCCGCGTCGACCGCTGAGATCACGAGCTCGGCGGTGAAGGCGCCGCGGACCCGTGAGCCGTCCCTCAGGGGGGCGCCGTCGCAGTGCCAGCGCAGGATGGCGCCCTCTTCGCCGGGCGAGATCGCCATTCTGGCGTCGCTGCCCTTGCTCAGGACGATCGTGCGTGGGGTCGCCGTGGCGCTCGGCAGCGCCCCGCCGGAGTGCAGGACGGCGAAGTTGGCCGCGTCGCCGAATCGGCCGACGCCGGTGCGCTCGGGGCGGGCGAGCACCTGGACCCGGGTCGGGTCGAGCTGTGGCTCGAGGGGCGGCGCCACGAGCTCGAACGAGACCGTGACCGAGCTGCCGGGGTGGACGGTGCGGTCGGGCGGCACATCGCCTCCCGAGATCGTCCAGCCCGTCCCCCCGACCTCCGCCGCGATTCGGTAGCCGTCCGTCGACCGCCACGAGGTGGCGCCGGTGTTCCGCCAGATGATCGCGAAGGTGGTGCGCCCGGACGATGGCACGACGAGCTCGGCGGGCCAGGCCTCCAGGCCGGCGTCGTCGAGTCTGGCCGCTGCGATGCGATTGCGGTAGGCGAAGTAGGCGGGCTTTCGCTCGAGCAACGGCAGCGGTCCGACAATCCCGAACGTGCTGCCGACGTTCGGGTCGTCGCTGATCTCGTAGAAGAAGACGCGGTCGACCCAGTCACGGCGGCGGGCCGGGCCAAACCACTCCAGGAGGAGGTCCTCGTAGAAGCGCTCCTGGCCGGCCTCCGAGTAACGGCCGGACTCGACCCCGGTCTCGGCGAGCCAGAAAGGGCGCCCCCACCAGCCGCTGGACTGCAGCACCCGACGGACCGACGGTGGCTCCCACGGGTACGAGGAACCGGTCTCGAGCTTGCGCGTGACGTTAGCGGCCCGGCCGTCTGAGGGGTAGACGTGGTGGGCGAGCGCGTCGAGCCGGTCCCCGGCAGCGCTGATCACCGCCCGCAGCCACGAGTCCCAGCTCGCACTCGTGAGGTGCGCGAGGTTCGGACCGACCACGAAAGCGGCTGGGTCGGCCAGTCGGATCGCGTCGATGCCGGGGATCAGGATGACGTGCAGGTACTGCGTCCGGGTGCCCTCCCAGAAGCGCGACAGGTTGGGCTCGTTCCAGATTCCCCAGGCGTCGACCCGACCGCTGTAGCGGGCAGCCGCCCGATAGCAGAAGCGTCGCCAACGTGCGGCGTCGCTGGGCACGCCGTTAAACTCGCTGCCGGCGGTTGCCCAGGCGGGAGTTCCCTGGAGTGTGGCGAAGATCCGCAGGCCACGCGCCGTGAGGCCGGCGATCGTCTGGTCGTACAGGCTCCAGTCGAAGACGTCGGGCTCGGGCTCGATGAAGCTCCACACCATGTCGATCCGGACCCAGGAGATGCCGGCATCGGCGATGGCGTCGACGATCTCCGGCCCGGGGATGTGGCCGTTGATCCCGAACGGGCTGGCGGCGGCGCCCGAGGCCACGACCAGCAAAGCCGTGGCGAGCAGGCCCTCTCTCCAGTGCGTCGCGAAACTCATCACCCTCCTCCGTTGGGGCCGGTCGCCCCATCCTCCAAGCTTACTCGGTGTCGCGTACGGGTCAGCGGAGCCCGCGAGTCTCCTCGCCCAGTGCTGCGACGTCGCGGGCGAGCAGCCGATTGCGCGCCACGGCACGGTCGAGGGCGCGCTCGGCCTCGTCGAGCAGGGCCTGGCGCAGGCGAGGATCGGGCTCGCCCCGCGCGGCGACGATCCGCAGCCCGGCCGCGGTCAGCTCGGCGTTGGCGGCGCCGGGGTTGAGCTCGAGTGCCCGCTCGACGGCGCGGCGGCCCGCCTCGATCTCGGTCCGTGCCGGCCGTCCCCGCTGCTGCAGCCACTCGGCGTGCCAGCGATGGACCTCGGCGGTGGTCTGGAAGGCGGCAGAGCTCCTCGGGTTGAGCGTCCTGGCCCGGGCGGCGGCTGCGGCCGCGGCAGCGAGGTGCCGCTCCGCCAGGCCCTCGCCGGTGCGCAGCGACCAGCGCACGGCGAGAACCTCGGCGGCCGCCTTCTCCAGGTGGGCCCAGTGGATTCTCGGGTTGAGCTCGAGGGCCCGGTCGAGGGCGGCGCGAGCCAGCTCGAGGCGGGCGGTCGGGTCGGCGCCCTGCTCGAGCAGGACCATGGCGCGGGTCCGGTGGGCCAGACCGAGGTTGGCGTAGGCATAGGCATAGGCGGGGTTGAGGGCAAGGGCCTGGTCGTAGCAGGCGACGGAGTGGTCGAGATCGGGGATCGGGTCCTCGCCCAGGCGGTAGCTCGCCAGGGCGCGGCGCCAGAATGAGATGCCGAGGTTGTTGTGGGCGTTGGCGTAGCCCGGGCCGAGGGCGATCGCCTGCTCGAAGGAGGCGATCGCCCGACCGAGCTCCGTGCGCGGGTCGTCGCCGACGCTCATCTCGTGCCGGGCGAGGCGCTCGTAGGCGTAGCCGAGGTCGTCGTGAGCCAGCAGGAACCTGGGTCGGAGCTCGACGGCCCTCTCGAGAGCCGCGATCGCCTCCTCGAGCTGGGGTCGAGGATCGGCCCCGGCGGCGAGCTCGGCCATTCCGACGACGGTGAGGACGCTGCCGAGGACGTGCTGCGCCGTCGCGGAAGCGGAGTCGAGGGCGGTCGCCCGGCGGGCGGCGGCGACGGCCAGGTCGAGGGCACTGGTGGCGTCACGCCCCGCGTCGAGCAGGTGGTCGGCGCGTCGGCCGTGGAGCAGAGCCAACACCTCATGGCTACGGGCGCGATCGGGGTCGACCTCGAGGGCCTTGTGGCATGCGCTCTCGCCGCCGGTGAAGGCCTCGTCACCGGACTCGCCGAGGCGGACCCGGGTCTCCATCACCCGCACCCAGCGCTCGCAGTCGCCGACATAGACCGGCGCTGCGCTGCGGGCGATGTCGGCCGCCTCGCGGTAGGCGAGCCCCGCCCGCTCGAAGTCGGTCAGCGCCCGGTCGTGCTCGCCGCGCAGGGCCAGGCGGGTGCCCGTTTCCACCAGAATGTCGCCCTCGAGCTTGCGTGCCTCCCAGAGCCATTCGCTGCTGGAGAATGCCTCCCTGGCCTTGGCCAGCGCCGAGTCGAAGCGCTCCTCGTAGAAAGCGATCAGACCCTCGACATAGGCCGGTGACTCGCCGCTGAGACGATCGGCCTGGCGGAGGGTCTCGAGCGCCTCCCGGCGAAGCCCCCGCTGGAGCGACTCGAGCTCGGCCTGTCGGGCGAGAGGGTCGTCGATCTGGCGCGCCTCGAGAAGGGCACGCTCGTACAGCCCGCCGAGCACGAGGCCCAGGGAGTAGGACACCGCCGGCGTGCGATAGCCCGCCGCCTCGGCCCGCCGGAGGTGGTCGAGGGCCGGCTCCAGCTCTCCGAGAGCATGGTAGCCGCGACCGAGGGCATAGTGTCCCGGGCCGACCGCCGCGGCGTCCATCGCCGCCATGCTCTGCGAAAGGGCCTCGACGCGCTGTCGGATGGCGTCACGCTGCGGCCGTCGGTCGCCGCGCGGCAGCATGGCGGCGACCCGCGAAGCGCTTTCGATCTCCTTGACCTGCTCCACCAGCCGTTGGGCGACGGCAGCCTGGCGCCGCGCTCTCAGGTTGCTGCGGGTGCTCACCGCTGCGAGGATCAGAAAGGCCGCGATCGCGATCAGTGAGGTGATCGCGAGGGCTCGGTGCTTGCGGATCCTCTTGCCGAGGCGGTAAAGGATACCGGCCCGCCGTGCTTCGATCGGCTCCCCGGCGAGGAACCGGCGAAGGTCCTCCGACACCGCCCGTGCTGTCGGATATCGCCGATCCGGCTCCTTCTCGAGACACTTCAGGACGATGGTCTCGAGATCGACGCCGACCTCGGGGTTCGAGCGGTGCGGTGGCTCCGGCTCGCGTTGGGCGATGCCGCTGACGATCTCGGGGTAGCTGCCTTCATAAGGCGACTTTCCGGTCAGGAACCAGTAAAGGGTCGCTCCGAGGCTGTAGACGTCGGTGCGCCGATCCAGACGGTGGGTCTCGCCGCGAACCTGCTCGGGAGACGAGAAGGCCGGCGTGCCGAGCACCATGCCGGAGGCCGTCACCTCCTGGCTGTCGAGGTCGCGGGCGATGCCGAAGTCGACGACGAACGGTCGCCAGCGGCCCTCTTCGGCGCGCTCGAGCAGGATGTTGGCAGGCTTGACGTCGCGGTGGACGAGCCCGGCCTGATGGGCGGCGTGCAGGGCGTCGGCGACGTCGACCATGATCCCGACCTTCTCCGGGATCGAGAGCAGGTCGGCGGCCTCCTTGATCGATCCTCCGGAGACGTACTGCATCGCGATGTAGGGGAGGCCCTGGATCTCGCCGACCTCGTAGACCGGGCAGACGTTGTCGTGGTCGATGCGCGCCTGGACCTGGGCCTCGCGGGTGAAGCGCTGCAGGATGACGGGGTCGTCGCGACGCAGGAACTTGAGGGCGACGAAGCGGCCGAGGCGAGGGTCTCGGGCCTTGTACACGTCGCCCATGCCGCCACGTCCGATGAACTCGAGGATCTCGTAGCGGTCCCAGCCGGTCACCGGTGGGCCGTCGAACGGGTCGAGCGGGACCGAGACGGACGACCGGGGAAGACCTTCCGGGGAGGGGGCGCGTGGTGGCGGCGGCGCCATGCCCACCTCGCGTGCCAGCCGGGCGATGGTCGCACCGTCGATCAGCCCGGACTGGATGAGTCGACGCAGCACCGAGTCGGAGCTTCCGGTGGCGCTCGAGCGCAGCTCGGCGAGCGTGTTCGCGAGCTCGTCCTGGGGCAGCAGGCCGCGTTCCGCAGCCAGTTGAAGGAGGTGTTCGGCCTGGGCGGCGCGGTCATCCTCCGGCGGTAGCCCGTCCTGGTCCATGGTCCGGCGCCGATCATATCCTGAACGGCCGAGCTCTGCCTGGCGGATCAGGTCCGCTCGAGGAGATCGCGGGTGTCCGTCGGCAGCAGCACGCTGAAGGTGGCGCCGGCGCCCGGGGCCGAGCGCACCGCGACCGTGCCGCCGTGCAGCTGGACGTAGCGCCGGACCAGCGCCAGGCCGAGGCCGGTGCCGAAGTAGCGGCGGCTGGTCCCCGAGTCGACCTGGTAGAACTCGTCGAAGATGCGTTCCTGCTGCTCTGGGGCGATACCGATGCCGTGATCCTCGACCTCGAGCAGGAGGCTGTCGCATCCGAGGGGGCTTGCAGATGCCCCGACCCGACCTGCCCTCACCTGCACAGTGCTCCGGTCGTTCGAGAACTTGACCGCGTTGGTCAGGAGATTGTGCAGCACGTGCTTGAGCTTCGCCGGGTCGAGGTAGAGCACCGGGAGGTCGCCGGCGATCGTCACCTCGAGCTCGATGCTGCGGCGGGCGGCGATGCCGCTGAGGACGCGCTGTACGCCC
>CAZKKP010000167.1:0-8106 GCA_964553295.1 uncultured Thermoanaerobaculia bacterium
CCCCCCGCCGTGCCTGGGGCGGCGAGTGGCTCGACGAGAGCCGGGTCGAGCACCTCTACGCGGCCGGCGAGACCGCGGTGGACGGCCGCAGGTCGAGCGACATGCTCGGCGCCTGGGGCGGCCTCCGGTTGCCTGGAGACGGCGGGCTGGTGCGCCGGCTCATCCTCGGCTGGCAGACGCGTGACGACCGCTTCACCGACTGGCAGTGGACCGACGACGGCACGGCCTACCCGACCCCGGACGACCGGAGGATCAGCGGCCCTCGCCTCGGCTTCGAGCTGGTCAGCGACCGCTTCGAGGTGCTCGAGGGGTTCCGCGGCTTCGCCGCCCAGGAGGACATCGCCCTCGGCCCCAACCTGAAGCTCGGGGTGATCGCGTCACTGCCGGCCTTCGGTGGCGACCGGCAGCGATGGCTTCTTGACGCCGCGATCGAGCACACGTTCCACCGCGACGGCTGGCTGGTGCTCGCCTCCGCCTGGGCCTCCGGCCGCCTCGAGGCGGACGGCCTCGAGAACCTGCGGCTCGGCGGCCAGCTCGCGGCGTCCCAGCTCGGCGCCCGGGTATGGCAGCTGCGGCTGCTGGTCGAGGACACCCACGACCTCGACCTCGACCGACAGCTGACCCTCGGGGCCGACGCCGGGCTGCGCGGCTGGGACCCCGACTTCTTCGACGGCACCGGCCGGGCCCTGCTCAACGTCCAGCGCCGCCACCTGGTCAAGCGCGACCTGTGGAACGTCTTCTCGATCGGCGTCGTGGTCTTCGGCGACGCCGGCATCACCTGGGACGCCCGGGTCGGCGACTCCACGGCGGGCGTTCGCCTGGCCGCCGGGCTCGGCCTGATCGCGGACATGACCTCGATCGGGCTGTACAACCTACTCCGTCTCGACGTCGGCTTCCCCGACGACGGCAGCGGCCCCACCATCACCGTCACCAGCTCCGCTCTCTTCTGACTGCGGCCATGGTCCGCGGCTTGAGGTCGGGGCGGGCCGTCGCTGTGGTCCATGGTTCCCAGTGTCGGCTGGCACGGAAGAGGCAAGGCATGCGAGCTGTTGCCAGGCGTGACACGGATGGGGAGAGAACGCCATGAGCACGACGACCGTTGCCAGGCCGAAGCCGGAGACGCGTGACCGCGCCGCCATCGACCAGCGCTACACCTGGGACCTGTCGGCGATCTACGGCGACTGGCAGGAGTGGGAGGCCGGGCTCGCCCGACTGCGCCGGCTCATGGACGACTACCAGCGGTTCAAGGGCACCCTGGCCGACGGCCCCGAGCAGGTGCTCGGCGCATGCCTTCTCGGCGACGACCTCGGCCAGCTCGCCTACCGGGTCTACCGCTATCCCGGCCTGCAGCAGAGCCAGGACACCCGTGACAACGCGGTCCAGGCGCGGCTCGAGCAGGTGCGCATCGCCTTCGCCCAGTTCGCCCAGGCGACCGCCTGGTACACCCCCGAGCTGCTGCGGATTCCCCGCCAGACCATGGAGGGCTGGCTGGAAGCGACCCCCGAGCTGGCGCCCTACCGCTTCCCGATCCTGGAGACCTACCGCCGTGCCGAGCACGTGCTCGACGAGGACGGCGAGCGCCTGCTCGCCTACGCCTCGCGCTTCGGCGGCACGCCGTCGGAGACCTACTCGATGCTCGCGGACGCCGACGTCCGCTTCCCCGAGGTCGAGCTGTCCAGCGGCCGCAGGGTCGTGGCGAGCCACGCCGCCTACATGAACGGCCTGCGCTCCGAGCGCCTGCAGGCCGACCGCGAGGCCCTGTTCCGGGCCCACTACACGGTGTACGACGGCACCCCCAACACCTGGGCCGCGATTTACAACGGCGTCCTGCAGCGGGACTGGTTCACCGCCCAGGCACGGCGCTATCCGACGACGCTGGAGGCCAGGCTCGACGGCGACGGCATCCCGCCGGAGGTGGTCGAGACCGTGATCGCGGCCGCCGTGGCCGGCGCCGAACCACTCCGGCGCTACCACCGGCTCCGCCGCAGGTTCCTCGGCCTCGAGCGCTACCGCTACTTCGACGCCTACCTGCCGATCCTCGAGGTCGACTGGCCGCTCTTCTACGACGAGGTGCGGCCGCTGGTGGTCTCCTCGGTGGGCGTCTTCGGCGACGACTACCGGCGAACCGTCGCGCGCGCCTTCGACCAGCGCTGGATCGACGTCTACGAGAACGAGGGCAAGCGCTCGGGCGCCTTCTCGGCCGGGGTCCACGGCGTACACCCCTTCATGCTGCTCAACTATGCCGACACCCTGGAGGACGCCTTCACCGTCGCCCACGAGATGGGCCACACCATGCACACCGAGCTCGCCGACCGGCGGCAGCCCTTCGCCACCTCGGAGTACACCATCTTCGTCGCCGAGGTCGCCTCGATGACCAACGAGGACCTGCTCCGGGACGAGCTGCTCGGCCGCACCGACGACCCCCGGCGGCGGGTCGTGCTGCTGCAGCACGCCGTCGACGACATCTGCTCCGGCTTCTACCGCCAGACCATGTTCGCCCGCTTCGAGCTCGAGGCCCACCGGCTGGTCGAGCGCGGCGAGCCGGTCACCGCGGAGCGCCTGCAGCAGCTCTACCTCGAGAACTTCGCCGCCTTCTTCGGCTCGAGCCTCGACGACCAGGAGTGGGAGCGCAACACCTGGGCGCGCATCCCCCACCTCTTCAACTCGCCCTACTACGTCTTCCAGTACGCCACCGCCAAGGCGGCGTCCAGCCTGCTGCACCAGCGCATGACCACCGGCCCCGAGTCTGCCCGCCGGGAGGCCGTCGCCCGCCACCTCGAGCTGCTCGAGGCCGGCGGCAGCGACAACCCGGTGACGCTCCTGGCCCGCGCGGGGGTGGACTTCGCCACCGCGGCGCCCTTCGAGTCCCTGCTGACCACCATGGACCGCCTGGTCGACGAGCTCGAGGGGGAGCTGGAGCGGCTCGGAAGCGGGTGAAGCCCCCGCCGACGAGAGAGTGATCGGGGCATCGACCACCGCCCCCTCGAGTAGGTGCACCAACAAAGACAAGGCGACCCGGCCACGGCCGGGTCGCCCCAGGGTTCGTCTTGCGGGTTGGCCCTACTCGGCCGAGAAGCTCTGCAGCTCGACCGGCACGAGTGCGCCGTTGAGACACATGGACAGGTCATCGGTCTGCGCTGTGAAGACCGAGCCGTCGTGCTGATGGGACAGGCCGTCGCCACCTGAGGCACTCATCCACATCAGGTTGCAGCCGGCCGGGTTGGCGAAGCTCTTGACCGACACCCAGGTCGCCCCCGTGGGCTCGCAGGCCGGTGCCAGCCCGAGGGCCTCCCAGCGGTAGAGCGGGTAGCCGGAGTACAGGGCGCCGGTGTCGACCCCGGCCGGCGTCAGGCCGCTGAAGGTGCACACCGCGGCCCCGGGCTGGCCGGCGTTGTCCTCGTGGAAGCTGACGTCGAAGGTGAGCCCGGCCGGGTCGCACGCGGTCCAGCCGCTGCCCGTCCAGAGCAGGCTCAGCCCCCACCAGCGCACGTCCTCGATCGAGTACAGGTTGCTGGTGAAGTTGTCGTACGCCGTGTAGTCGAAGCTCGCGGTCTGGCCGCTGGTCATGGCGTTCCAGGCGCCGTCGGAGCCGATCACCGTCTGCCAGTAGAGCAGGTCCGGGCCGTCGCACTCAGGCGGCGGCGGCGGCGGCTGCCACTGGCTGACCTCGAGAGTGTAGTTGCCCGCGCTGGTGCCGTAGCCGTCGACCACGATGTAGTAGGTCTGGCCCGCCGTCAGCGGCACGTTCTCGAGGGCCGAGATGAAGCTGCTCGAGTATACCGGGGAGTTGCAGCTGTCGTCGTTGCAGGCGATGAAGGCGCCGGAGCCGGGGGCCGGGCAGCTGCCCTGGTAGACGTACATCTTGGTGTCGTAGTTGGTGGTGCCGGTGCACAACGTGAGGTCGACCGCCATGTCCGAGGCCGGCGTGAAGGCGTAGACCACGTCCGGCGCCGTACCCCCCGAGTACGGGCAGGTCTCGTCGTAGTCGTGGGTGTAACCGGTCGTGGTTCCGGCCGCGCTGTAGGGCAGCGACGGGATCACGGTGGCGGTGGCGCAGGTGTCCCCGCCCTGCAGGATCAGGTCCGGATCCGGCGCCGGCGCCGGTCCCGCACCGGCCGGCTTGGCCGGCGCGCCGTCGAGCCAGCTCAGCCGGCTCTCGTCCGAGGTGGCGCCGGCCTGGACCGCCACGCCGGCGGCGACCAGGACCAGCAGCCCGAGCCACAGAGTCCGCTTCATCATCATCACCTGTCCCCCCCCTCCATTTTCGCTTTCGTCATCTCAGGGCCGACGACGAGGTTGATACAGCAGATGCTGGGTGTCAAGCCAGCCAGTCGCGCGACTCGCGGCATCTGCGCCTGTAAAGCTGCAAGTATCTCAAGAGGAGACTGATGCGGACGCCGCCCAACTGTCGACCCCATCCTTCAGTATTGAGAGCGCATCCTGATAGCTACGTAACGGCGCCCGGACGCAGAAACGAAGCACCCCACATCGGTTGGACGCCGGCAGACGAGGCCGGCGCCTACGGGTGCACGGGGTCGCCGGGATCCTCGCCGCACACGTCGACGTATCCGCTCCAGTCCACCTGGCCGAGGTGGAACTCGGCGTCGCCGGTGGCCTGGTCGACCTTCGAGAGATAGGCAAGGAAGAGGCCGGGGATCTCACCGAGCTCGTCCCCGGCCGAGCAGGGGTCCCAGGTGATCGAGTCGGGCTCGACCCGGATCTCGGTGCGGCCGCCGATGACCCCCGCCGCGCCGAGCTCGCCGAGGTTCCACTGGCGCAGCGAGAAGCTCTCCACTGTCCGGGCGGCCTCCGACACCAGGCCTCCCGCCGGGTCGAAGGTGGCGACCAGGACCTCCAGCGGCTGCGGCCCCATGTTGACCACGCCGATGTTGGAGCGGAACCGCTGGTCGTGGCGGACGCCGGTGAGCACCGAGGCGCCGTGACCGTAGCTCGCGCCGACGAGCCCCGAGCCCACCCCCTGGCCGTAGGTCGCCTCGGGGTTGGCGTTGTTGTAGGTCCGTGAGGCCACGGTCAGGCGGATGTCCTCGTCCGGCAGGAAGGGGTTGGGGATGCCGAACACGAGCAGCGCCCCCTTGGTGTTTCCCTCGGCCGGGAACAGCGTGCCGAGCACGTCCTCGACGGTGCGCGTCTCCCCGGCCTCCAGTGTCAGGAGGACCGGAAAGGCCGTCGGCAGGGTCTGCTCGGTCGCCTCCCGGAAGAAGGCCAGCCCCACCGGTACCCCGGACGTCCCCAGGTTGGCGATGGCCAGGTCGCTGCGCCAGTCGGTGCCGGCCACGCCGGCGGTCTTGGCGACCACCGGGATGACGTGCATCGGCATCGCGATCTGGGCGAGGGCCGGCGTCGTGACCACGAGCAGGCCCGAGACGAGCAGCACGGAAATCCGATTCGACATCATGGCGCCTCCGGGGCCGGACGATAGCCCAGCCGCAAGGGCGGGACAAGGGCTGCCGTCCGGCGACGGTCAGGGGGAGGCGAGGGCGGCGGCATGACGGCGCCGCCGGTGGGCGTAGCCGGCCACCTCGGCGACGGCGGCGATGGCGCGCTCGATCTCTTCGTCGGTGGTGAAGATGCCGGGGGCGAAGCGGACCGCGCCGTCGAGCTCGGCGGTGCCGATGCCTTCGTGGACCATGGGCGCACAGTGCAGGCCGGTGCGGGTGATGACGTCGTGCTCGACGTCCAGCAGCTGGCCGGTGATCTCGGCGTTCAGCCCCTCGACGTTGAAGGCGAGCACCGGTAGGTGGTCGCGCTCCATGTCGGCGCAGTACAGCGTCACACCCTCGATGCCGCGCAGACCGTCGGCCAGGCGCCGGGCATGGGTCATCTCGTGCTCGAAGATGGCAGCGACGCCGCCCCGCCGGGCGATCCAGCGCTGGGCGGCGAGCAGCCCGGCGATGCCCATGGTGTTCAGGGTGCCGAACTCCATGTGCCACGGGTACTCGGCGACCTGGGTGCGGAGCGCACTCTTGACGCCCGTCCCGCCGGCGCGGCAGGGGTCGACGTCGATGTGCTCGCCGACGTACATGCCCCCGGTGCCGGTGGGTCCGAACAGTGACTTGTGGCCGGTGAAGCAGAGGACGTCGATGCTCATGGCGTCGACGTCGATCTCAACCAGGCCGGCGCTCTGGGCGGCGTCGACGGCGAACAGCACGCCCTTGTCTCGACACCTCCGACCGACCTCGGCCACCGGTTGCAGGGTGCCGATCACGTTCGAGCCGTGGTTCATGATCACGAGCCTGGTGTTCGGCCGGATCCGACGGGCGATGTCGTCGGGGTCGACGTAGCCCGCTCCGTCGAAGGGCACCCAGTCCACCTCGACGCCGTGCTGCTGCTGGCGGTACATCGGCCGCAGCACCGAGTTGTGCTCGAGGCAGGTGGTGATGGCGTGGTCGCCGGGGGCGAGCACGCTCGAGATGAGCAGGTTGAGGGCGTCGGTGACGTTGAGCGAGAACACCAGCCGATTGGGCTCGCTGCCGCCGAAGAAGTCGCACAGCGCCTTGCGGGCGTCGGCGACCACCGCCTCGGCCTCCAGGGCGAGGTCGAAGCCGGTCCGCCCCGGGTTGACCCCCCGGGTGGAGTAGAACTCGCACATGAACTGGATGACCTCTGGGGGCTTCGGGAAGGTCGTGGCGGCGTTGTCGAGGTAGACGAACTCGGTCTTCTCACTCATCTCGCACCTCTCTGAAGTGGCAGGTCGATCCGGCCCGCGGCCAGGGCGCGGACGATGCGCTCGCGGGAGCGCTCGATCTGGTCGGTCAGGCAGCGCACGGCGCGGCCGGCGTCGCGGACGGTCATCGCCGCCACCAGCTCCTCGTGCTCGCCCCGCATCTCCACCGCGTAGTCGTCGAGGTCGAGACCGAGGAAGAAGAAGCGCTGCATCGAGGCGAGCAGGTCCTCGAGGGTGTCGACCAGGCGGTCGTTGCCCGACAGGGCGGCGAGCTGCAGGTGGAAGCCCAGGTTCTCGCCGAGGAACTCGGCGTAGGAGGCCCAGTCGTGGTAGGTGTACTCGGTGGCGGCGAGCTCACCGAGCCGTGCCAGGTCGTCGTCGGTGGCGCGGCGGATCGCGAGCTCCAGGGCGTGGGTCTCCAGCACCGCCCGCAGCTCGAAGCAGTCGGCGATCTCCTGCAACGAGATCTGGGTGGCGAAGTAGCCCTTGTAGGGCACCGCCACCAGCAACCCCTCCTGCTGCAGCCGCCGGCAGGCCTCGCGGACCGGCACCCGGGAGGTGCCGTAAAGCGCCGCCAGCTCGGCCTCGGTCAGCGCCGCTCCCGGGCGGTGCCGCAGGGTGATCAGGTCGCGTCTGAGGGCGCGGTAAACCTCCTCGGCGGCGGTCCGTCTCCTCGTCGGCGCGGGCAGCGAGTCGGCACGCATGGAAGAATTGTATACAATGCGTATACGATGTCAAGGCACTGCCGCACGGGCGCGGGCTCGGCAACCGAGCAGACGGTGACCGGCAGGATGCGGTACGTGACACCACGACACCGATCCGGCTCGCCGTCTGCTGCCAGAGCCCGCACCCGCCTGCAGGCCGCGTCTGGTGGGTCAGCGACAGCCACAGCGGCAGCGACAGTGGGCGAAGCTCAGCAGGTCGCCAACAGGACGGCCCAGTTCACCAGTACGGCGAGCAGCGCGAGGACGGCAAGACGGCGCCAGCCGCTGGGGGTCACAGACGGTAGCGGGCCTCCGGCCCAGACCCAGAGCGGTGCGACCAGACCGCCGCCGAGGAAGGAGAGAAAGGCCAGCGTGGCCAGCGGGCTGGCCGCCCAGGCGGCGCCGAGGTCGCCGGCGAGCACGGCGAGGGCCGCGCGGGTGGTGCCGCAGGTCGGGCAGGGCCATCCGGTGAGAGCGCGGAAGGTGCACGGCCGGAGCAGCCTGACGAGCGTCGGCACGATGGCCTGCGCTCGCGCCTGATAGTCGGCTCCGCCCGCATCGGCGATGACGCCGCCCGGGAAGACGAAGTCGTTGGCGAGATCGACGACGACAACAGCGGACGCGGCCGGGACGGGAACGGTTGGACGGGACATGGCACGCCTCCCATTGGTGGACGGGACGCCGCCTTGCGGCCGCGCTGGAATGCTATTGATTCTG
>CAZKKP010000168.1:0-8096 GCA_964553295.1 uncultured Thermoanaerobaculia bacterium
GAGCTCGGCGAGGACGCCGCCCAGCTCCCCGGGCGGAACCATCAGGACCATGCCGACGCCCATGTTGAAGGTCCGCCAGAGGTCGTCCTCGGGGACCTCGCCGACCCGGGCCAGGTAGCGGAACACCGGCGGGACGTCCCAGGCGCCGACCTTGATCCTCGCCCGGCAGCCCTCGGGCAGCACCCGCGGCAGGTTGTCGGTCAGGCCGCCGCCGGTGACGTGGGCCAGTGCGTGCACGCGGCCGGCCTCGAGCAGCGGCCACAGCGGCCCGCGATAGCAGCGGTGGACCTTGAGCAGCTCGTCGGCAACGGTGCCCTCGAGCTCGTCGACCCAGGCGTCGGGGCCGAGCCCGGCGGCGTCGAAGAAGATCTTCCGGGCCAGGGAGTAGCCGTTGGTGTGCAGGCCGGTAGAGGGCAGGCCGACGAGCACGTCGCCCGGCCGGACGGCGGCGCCGTCGAGGATCCTCCGGCGTTCGACCACGCCGACGATGAAGCCGGCGAGGTCGTACTCGCCGTCGGCGTAGAAGCCGGGCATCTCGGCCGTCTCGCCGCCGAGCAGGGCGACGCCCTCGGCGGCGCAGGCCGCGGCAACGCCGCCGATGACGTCGGTGGCGGTGTCGGGGTCGAGCCGCCCGGTCGCCAGGTAGTCCAGGAAGAACAGCGGTCTCGCGCCCTGGACCAGGATGTCGTTGACGCAGTGGTTGACCAGGTCCTGGCCGATCGTGCTGTGGCGGCCGGTCATGAAGGCGAGCTTGAGCTTGGTCCCGACGCCGTCCGCCGAGGCCACCAGCACCGGCTCGTCGAGCCCCCCGGGCAGTCGGAACATGCCGCCGAAGCTGCCCTGGTCGGAGAGCACGCCCGCGGTGTAGGTGTTGCGGACCATCTTCTTGACCTGCTCGAGCGCCCGATCCTGGGCGTCGATGTCGACCCCGGCCTCGCGGTAGGTGGTCATGCTCTGCCCCCACCCGGAATCGGGTCGACCGCAGTCGCCCGTCCGGGACCTGCCCAGGAGTCTACCGCGAACCGCTCCCCGGGTCCTTGCAGGCCGGGCTCGGAGGAGCCACGCCGCAACCCAGAGTGGGGTCGAAACCACTGAAGGACCCGGCAGGCGCCGGCGGCACCACGCTTCCCCGCCTTCCGAGAGCGTTCCTGCCGGTCGTCCGGGTGGGGCTCCCGGGCCTCCTCCGAACGCGGTGCGTGGAGACGTATCGTGTTCTCTCGTGGTGGCTTGCTGTCTTGGTGGTCTTCCTGGGGCCGGGATCATCCACAACGGTCGGGGGTTGCCGCGCCCAGTGGCGGCGGGCGGCCGTTCCTGCTACAAGACCGCCATGAACGTGACCCACTTCTATCGGTCGCCGGGCCTGCCCGACGCCCAGCGGCGGGCGTTGCTGCGCCGTGCCGAGGAGCGGCTGTCGGTCGGGGTCCTCGACCTCGAGGCCGAGGTCTGCTTCAACGTCGAGGCCTTCCCGTCGCTCCAGCCGGACGAGGAGACGGCCCTGCGCTGGCTCCTCGCCGAGACCTTCGAGCCCGAGCGCCTGGGGCAGAGCAGCTTCCTCGCCCCCGGCGAGGTGCTCGAGGTCGGCCCACGGCTGTCCTTCACCACCGCGTTTTCGACCAACGCGGTGGCGATCTGCCACGCCTGCGGCCTGGTGAAGGTCCGCCGCCTCGAGCGCTCCCGGCGGTTCCGGCTCACCACCGACCGCCCCCTCGGCGACGACGACCGCGGCCGCTTCCTGGAGCTGGTCCACGACCGCATGACCGAGTGCCTCTACCCGACGCCTCTGGCGAGCTTCCGGCTCGAGGTCGAGCCCGAGCCGGTGCGCACCATCCCGGTGCTCGAGCAGGGCCGGGCCGCCCTGGAACGGCTCAACGCCGAGCTCGGCCTGGCCTTCGACGACGCCGACCTGGAGTACTACACACGGCTGTTCCGCGACCGGCTGCGCCGCGACCCGACCACAGTCGAGTGCTTCGACGTCGCCCAGTCGAACTCGGAGCACTCCAGACACTGGTTCTTCAAGGGCCGGCTGGTGCTCGACGGGACCGCAGCGCCGAGACACCTGATCGCGATGGTCCGGAGCACCCTCGAGGCAAACCCCAACAACTCGGTGATCGCCTTCTCGGACAACTCGTCGGCGATCCGCGGTCCGCGGGTCCCGGCCCTGGCGCCGTCGGCGCCCGGGCTGCCCGGCCCGCTGGTGGTACGCGAGCTCGAGCTCGACCCGTTGTTCACCGCCGAGACCCACAACTTCCCGTCCGGCGTCGCCCCCTTCCCCGGCGCCGAGACCGGCGCCGGCGGCCGGCTGCGCGATGTCCACGCCACCGGCCGCGGCTCCCTGTTCATCGCCGGCACCGCCGCCTACTGCGTCGGCAACCTGCACATCCCGGGGCAGGAGCGACCCTGGGAGGACCCCTCCTTCCGCTACCCCGGCAACCTCGCCTCACCCCTCGAGATCGAGATCGAAGCCTCGAACGGCGCCTCGGACTACGGCAACAAGTTCGGCGAACCGGTCGTCCAGGGCTTCACCCGCTCCTTCGGCCTGCGGCTGCCCTCAGGGGAGCGCCGCGAGTGGCTCAAGCCGATCATGTTCTCCGGCGGACTCGGCCAGATCGACCACCGCCACGTCGCCAAGGGCGAGCCCGAGCCGGGCATGCTGGTGGTCAAGGTCGGCGGTCCGGCCTACCGCATCGGCATGGGCGGCGGCGCCGCGTCGTCGATGGTCCAGGGCGAGAACGTCGCCGAGCTCGACTTCAACGCCGTGCAGCGCGGCGACGCCGAGATGGAGCAGAAGCTCAACCGGGTCATCCGCGCCTGCTCCGAGCTCGGCGACGGCAACCCCATCGTCTCGATCCACGACCAGGGCGCCGGCGGCAACTGCAACGTCCTGAAGGAGCTGGTCGCCCCGGCCGGGGCCCGGCTCGAGATCCGGGCGGTGCCGGTGGGCGACGAGACGCTGTCGGTGCTGGAGATCTGGGGCGCCGAGTACCAGGAGAACGACGCACTGCTCCTCAGACCCAGGGACCGCGAGCGGTTCGCCGCCCTGTGCGAGCGCGAGATGGTGCCCTTCGCGGTGGTCGGCGAGGTCACCGGCGACGGTCGGGTGGTGGTCCACGATTCGGCCGACGACACCACCCCGGTGGACCTCGTGCTCGAGGACGTGCTCGGCGACATGCCCCAGAAGACCTTCGTCGACCGGCGTCAGGCGCCGCTGCTCGAGCCCCTCGAGCTGCCCGCGGACCTCACCGTGCGCGCCGCTCTTGAGCGCGTGCTGCGCCTGCTGTCGGTGGGCTCGAAGCGCTTCCTCACCACCAAGGTCGACCGCGCCGTCACCGGCCTGGTCGCCCGCCAGCCGTGCTGCGGCCCACTGCAGCTGACGGTGGCCGACGTCGCGGTGGTCGCCCACAGCCACCTCGACACCCGCGGCGCCGCGACGGCGATCGGCGAGCAGCCGGTCAAGGGACTTCTCGACCCCGAGCGCATGGCCCGCCTCGCGGTCACCGAGGCCCTGACCAACCTGGTCTGGGCGCGGGTCACCGGCCTCGGAGACGTGCGCTGCTCGGCCAACTGGATGTGGGCGGCCAAGCTGCCCGGCGAGGCGGCGGCGCTCCACGACGCCGCCCGGGCGATGTGCGACCTCATGGTCGAGCTCGGCGTCGCGGTCGACGGCGGCAAGGACTCGGTGTCGATGGCGGCGGTGGCGCCCAGCGCCGGCGGCGGCTCGGAGGTGGTCAAGGCGCCGGGCTCGTTGGTGATCTCGGCCTATGTCACCTGCCCCGACGTCACCGCCACCCTCACCCCGGACCTCAAGCGCCCCGGCGCGAGCCGCCTCCTGTGGGCGCCCCTGGGAGGCGGCCCACGGCTCGGCGGGTCGGCCCTCGCCCAGGTCTTCGGCCAGCTCGGCGACGACTGCCCCGACCTCGCCGAAGGGGGACGGCTCGGCCGCGCCTTCGCCACGGTCCAGACACTCATCGCCGAGGGCCGCCTGCTCTCCGGCCACGACGTTTCCGACGGCGGTCTCGTGACCACGCTGCTCGAGATGGCCTTCGCCGGCGACTGCGGGCTCGCGGTGACCCTCGACGACGCCGCGGGCGACGGCGCCCTGGCGCTGCTCTTCGCCGAGGAGCCCGGCCTGGTGATGGAGGTCGCCGACGCCGAGCTCGAGCGGGTGCTCGCCGCCTTCACCGCCGCCACGGCGCCGTGCCTCGTCCTCGGTGTCACCCTGGCCGAGCCGCGGATCCAGGTCGTCGTCGAGGGCGAGACGGTGCTCGACGACGACATGCGGACCCTCCGCGACCTCTGGGAGGAGACCTCCTTCGCCCTCGACCGGCTGCAGGCCGAGCCCGGGGCGGTGGAGGAGGAGCGACGCGGGCTGAGACACCGGCGCACTCCTTCCTGGGGTCTCACCTTCACCCCTGCTCCGACCGCCCGCGAGGCTCTCGGGCGCCCCGACCGGCCGCGGGTCGCGATCCTCCGCCAGGAGGGCTCCAACGGCGACCGGGAGATGGCCGCCGCCTTCGCCGCCGCCGGCCTCGAGCCCTGGGACGTCGCCATGTCCGACCTTGCGGCGGGGCGGGTGGAGCTCGACCGCTTCCGCGGCCTCGCCGCGGTGGGCGGCTTCAGCTACGCCGACGTCCTCGACTCGGCGAAGGGCTGGGCTGCGGTGATCCGCTTCTCCGACCGGCTCCGACGCCAGTTCGACGCCTTCCGCGATCGCCCCGACACCTTCAGCCTCGGCGTGTGCAACGGCTGCCAGCTGCTCGCCCTGCTCGGCTGGGTGCCGTGGCCCGGCCTCGAGGACCTGACCCAGCCCCGCTTCGTGCACAACGCCTCGGGCCGCTTCGAGTCCCGCTTCGTCTCGGTGCGCGTCGACGACAGCCCGTCGATCCTGCTCCGCGGCATGGCCGGCTCGACCCTCGGCATCTGGGTCCAGCACGGTGAGGGGCGGGCCCACTTCCCCGATCCTTCGGTGCTCGAGGGAGTGCTCGTCCAGGGGCTCGCCCCGGTGCGCTTCGTCGACGACCTCGGCCGGGTCACCGAGTCGTACCCGAGCAACCCCAACGGCTCGCCCCTCGGCATCGCCGCCCTGACGTCGCCAGACGGCCGGCACCTGGCGATCATGCCCCACCCCGAGCGCTGCTTCCTCCCCTGGCAGTGGCCGTGGATGCCCGAGGCCTGGCGATCAGGGCTCGCCGCCTCGCCGTGGCTGCGGCTGTTCCAGAACGCCTCCGCGTGGTGCGAGGAGGTGGGATCCGCGCCACTCTGACGGTCCGACCGCCGGGCCTCGAAACACAGGCCAGACCCGACATCCGCGGGGCGCCGCGCCCGATCCCGGAAGGCGCGCGCGGTCCGGAAACGAAGCTCGGGATCTGGCGGCCGGGGGCGGGCAGCGAGGATCAGTCGCCGTGCAGGCGGCGGCCGTTCATGGCGGCCATCTTGCGCGCGATGAGCAGGGTCATCTCGAGCGACTGCTCGTAGTTCAGGCGCGGGTCGACCATCGACTCATAGGCCCGGGCGAGGCCGGCCTCGTCGAGGCCGCGGGCGCCGCCGAGGCACTCGGTGACGTCGTCGCCGGAGAGTTCGAAGTGCACCCCGCCGAGAAAGGAGCCGTGCTCGGCGTGGACCTCGAAGCTCTGCTCGAGCTCGGCCAGGATGTGGTCGAAGCGGCGGGTCTTGAGCCCGCCCTCCAGGATCTCGGTGTTGCCGTGCATCGGGTCGCAGCACCACAGCACGGTCCGGCCGGAGGCGCGGACCTCGTCGAGCAGCGGCGGCAGGCAGTCGGCCACCCGGTCGCGGCCGAAACGGTGGACCAGGGTCAGCCGGCCGGGCTCGTCCGTCGGGTGGAGGACATCGAGCAGCTCGCGCAGCCACTCGCGGGTCATCGACGGCCCGATCTTGACCGCGATCGGGTTGGCGATGCCGCGGAAGTACTCGACGTGGGCGCCGCCGGGGTCGGCGGTCCGCATCCCGAGCCAGGGGAAGTGGGTCGCCAGGTTGAACCAGCCCTCGCGGTGCGGCACCTGGCGGGTCTGCGCCTGCTCGTAGGGCAGCAGCAGGGCCTCGTGGCTGGTGAAGTCGACCCGGTTGATGTGGCCGGCCTGGGTGCCGGCAAGGGTCTCCATGAAACCCAGGGAGTCGGAGATCGACTCGACCATGCGCTGGTACTCGCGTGCCCGCGGCGAGTGGCCGACGAACTCCAGGTTCCAGTACTCGGGGTGGTGCAGGTCGGCGAAGCCGCCCTCGACCAGGGCGCGGACGAAGTTCAGAGTCAGCGCCGCCCGCTCGTGACCGCGCAGCAGCCGCTCCGGGTCCGGCCTCCTGGAGGAGGCGGTGAACTCGAGGCCGTTGACCAGGTCGCCGCGGTAGCTCGGCAGGGTCACCCCGCCCCGCGTCTCGGTGTCGGTGGTCCGCGGCTTGGCGTACTGCCCGGCCATCCGTCCGACCCGGATCACTCGGCGCTTGAGGCCGTAGGTGAGCACCAGGCTCATCTGCAGGAGGATCTTCAGCTTGTTGATGATCGCCGAGGCCGAGCACAGCTCGAAGCCCTCGGCGCAGTCGCCCCCCTGGAGCAGGAACCGCCGACCCCGCGCGGCCTCGGCGAGCTGTCCCCGGAGGCGCTCGACCTCCCACGAGGTGACCAGCGGCGGCAGCTGGGCGAGCTGCCGCACCACCGCCTCGAGCCGCTCCGGCTCGGGGTAGCTCGGCTGCTGGGCGGCGGGTCTGCTCCGCCACGACTCGGGACACCAGTCGGTCATCAGGCCGACGATTGTAGCGCCGTCGCCGGCGGATCGCCGCCGATCTCCCGCGCCCGCTCCACGACCACGGTCAGCGGGCGTAGCCCAGGGCCTCGAGGCGGGAGCGGGTCTCGTCGTCGATCGCGGGGGCGACGCCGGGCGCCGGGGCGGCGAGGCTCGCCAGCAGAGCGTCGAGCTCGGCGGCCAGCTCGGCGGCCCGGACGGGCTCGGACCGCGCCAGGTCGGCGAGCTCTGCGGCGTCGGTCGCGAGGTCGTAGAGCTCGAGGCGACGGCTCGACGGATCTCGGATGAGCTTGGCGCGCCCCGCGACCAGGGCTTCCAGGTCGCGCCGCGCCTCGGGTCGGAAGGTCTGGGCGAGGAAGGGCGAAGGGGAGCGATGGCGACCGCGGACCGCGGGCAGCAGGCTGGCGCCCCGGGCCCCGGCCGGCGGCGGCACGCCGAGCAGCTCGGCGACCGTCGGCCAGACGTCGACCAGCCCCACCGGGTCGTCCACCACCACGCCCGGGGGCAGCGCCCCGGGGGCCCAGAGGAGCAGCGGCACGTGCAGCAGGGAGTCGTAGAGCTGCTCGATGTGGCCGATGAGGCCGTGGTCGCCGAGCCCTTCGCCGTGGTCGCCGACGACCACCACCAGGGCCCCTTCGCGGCCGAATCGGGCCTCCAAGGAATCGAGCAGCCGGCCGAGCTCGCGGTCGGTGTGCTCGACCTCGGCACGGTAGAGCTCGCGGGTCTCGGGGATCGGCAGCTTGAGGTCCACCGCCAGCGTCACCCGCCCTCTGCCGGCCGCCGGCTCGTCGGCCGACTGCTCGAGCACGAGCTCGCCGGGCAGGGCCGTGACGAAGTTGGCCACCGGCTGGTCGGGGTACCAGGGAAACATGCCGCGCCCCGCGGTCACCGTTACCCCGGGCCCTCCGCGGACCGTGCGCACGGTCACCAGGCCGCCGTCGACGAGGGGCGGCTCGGCGGCGGCGAAGCCGAGCTGCAGCGTGCGGCCGGACCACTCGACCTCGAGCCGCCGGGTGCGGCCGTCGGCCGGCAGCGCTCCCAGCTCACGCCCGTCCTGAGTCACCCGCACCATGGGGTAGTCGCGGTCCGGCGGCGAGTACGGCTCGTGGGGGTCCGAGTAGTGCACCCACAGGAAGAACGGCTCGGCGGCGGCCTCGACCCAGGGCAGCACCTCGCGGTTGAGGTCGTCGGCGGTCCGCCACCAGTCGAGGCCGAAGTCGTCGACGTAGGTGTGGAAGCCCCGCCCGAGGCCGAACTTCTCCTTGAGCACGCCGAGGCTGACGAAGGCAGCGGTGTCCCAGCCGCGCTCCGACAGGGTCTGCGCCCAGGGAACGAGGTCCGGGT
>CAZKKP010000169.1:0-1254 GCA_964553295.1 uncultured Thermoanaerobaculia bacterium
GAGACAGGGCGCTGCGGAGGCCGTCGCGGCGCCACTGGACCCAGGCGTAGATGTCATTGAGCGCGGTCTCGGCCTCGTCGAGGCGGGGGTCCCGCTGCAGCGCCCCGGCGCCCGCCTGGGGCGGCCCCAGCTGGATCCGACCCGCCGAGCCCCGGGCCATGGAGTTGAGGATTGCCAGCCGCTCTCCCTCGTACTGGCCGATGCCGCCGATCTCGGAGGCGAGCTCCTCGAGCACCGCGCCAAGACGTTCGGGGGGATCGCCGAAACGGTGGAGGATCCGCTGCTGGCCGGCCAGGGCGACGACCATGACCCGGTCGCCCTGTCCGAGGTTGGCCTCGAGTAGCCCACGGAGCCGGCCGACCACCCGGTTGCGGTCGGCGCCGCGGATGCTCGTGCTGTCGACGTAGACCACCAGCCAGAGCTGCTGCGAGTCGGGCGCCGGCGGCGACGCCGGCTCTTCCCCCTCCTGCGTCTCGACCGCCACACCGGCAGCCGCCGCAGCGAAGAAGTTGAGGATCTCCACCGGCTCGCCGCCAACCCGGAGCTCGAAGTCGTCCTGCTCGAGGCCGTTCACCGGCCGGCCCTCGCGGTCGGTCACCACCACGTCGAGGTTGACGATGCTGACGTCGAGCGAGCCGAAGAAGCGCGAGCGCTCGGCCAGGGGATCGGAGGTGTCGCGGGCCTCGGCCGTCGCCGCGACGAGGGCGAGTGCCGTGATCGCGAGCCGCACGGCGAGTGTCGGTCGTCGTTCGGTCATGGACTGCTCCTCGCTGGCTGCGTGTGACTCGCGCCGAGGGTCCAGCCCGTCGGCCAGGGACCTTCCATGGGGAAACAGCAATGGCGACCGCCGCGTTCCCGGCGGTCGCCGCCCGATCCCGAAACCGTCGGATCAGGGCATGTACGACAGCATCTCCAGGGCGATGGGCGCCTCGGGGTCCTCCGGCGCCAGCTCGACGAAGCGCTCCAGGGCGGCCTTGGCCTCGGCGGTGCGGCCGAGGTTGAACAGGGCCATGCCGTAGAAGTAGTGGGCGCGGGCGAGGTCGGGGAGCACCTCCACCACCCGCTCGAGCTCCACCGCGGCCTGCTCGACGGCGCCCTCGTTGTACAGGCCGGTGGCGTGGTCATACAGCGTGCTCGCGATCCAGTCGGGGTCGAGCTCCGCCACCCGTCCAAGGGCCCGCCGCGCGGTCTCCTGGTCGCCGGACAGCCGGGCGCCGTCGAACAGCAGGATCCACGCTTCGGCACTGTCCGGCC
>CAZKKP010000169.1:1264-2017 GCA_964553295.1 uncultured Thermoanaerobaculia bacterium
CCGGCGTTCGGTGGCCGCCGCCGCCGCAGTCGCCGCGGCCGCCGGGCTGCCCTGGGCCAGCGAGATCCGGGCCAGCGCGATGTGCGCCGCCACCAGCTCGGGGTCGAGGCTCAGGACCTGCTGCAGCTTCGACTGGGCCTGGGCGAGGTCGCCGGCGTTGTAGGCGTCGACCGCCTCGTTGTACAGCCTTTTCGCCGCCTCGCCGAGGTCGCCGACCCGGCGCAGGGCATCCGCCGCCTCCTGGGCCTTCGCCTCGTCGCCGGCATGGCGGTAGGCGTCGAAGCGGATCTGCATCGCCCGGACGTCGCCGGGGTCGAGCGCCAGCGCCGCCTCGGCCTCCCTCGCCGCGGTCTGCCAGTCCTCCTTGAGGTAGGCCACCACGGCCAGCGCCGTGCGCGGCGCCGAGAGGTCCGGGTCAAGCCTCGCGGCCTCCTCATAGCGGGCGGCCGCGAGCTCGAGATCGCCGAGCTGCTGCGCCTCGACGCCCTGGTTGTAGACCTCGACCACCCGGCTGACCCGCTGCCCCTGGGCCTGGGCCTGGGCGGCCTCGGCCTCCTGGGCCCCGGCGACCTGGTCGCCACGGAGCAGGGTGAAGGTCTGGCGCATGGTGTCTCCCGCGGTCACCCGCATGGGAAGCTGCAGGGTCGCGTAGCCCTCCTTCTCGAAGACGTAGAGATAGGGCAGGGACGCATCCGGGTGCGCGATGGTGAAGCGCCCCTTGCGGTCAGAGTCCTTCACCGACTCGAAGGTCGC